>JBEAVZ010000406.1:0-3838 GCA_041160645.1 Acidobacteriota bacterium | reverse complement strand
CTTGCCCGCCTCCCGGGTCAGCCGCTCCGCCAGACGGGCGAGCGCCTCGACCTGGCGGCCAAAATTGGCAAACCGTGGATCGGAGGTCTGACCAGACTGGTAGCGGTGGTAGATCTGCTGGATGACCACGGCCAGTTTAAAAATGGCGAAGATGTGGTACCAGGCAATATCGCGGGTCTCGCGACCGCTGCTGGCCGCATAGTGGGCGACGATCTCGGCTCTGCTCATCCAGCCCGGACCGGTCGTCACGCGGGGCAGGGCACTGGCCATGATCTCCGCGTCGCCGGCCTCCGGCCAGTAGCAGAGGAGCAGACCGAGATCGATCAGCGGATCTCCGACCGTGGCCATCTCCCAGTCGAGAATGGCGATGATCCGGGTCGGATCGGTCGGATCGAACATGACGTTGTCCAGTTTATAGTCATTATGGACCAGGGTAGGGGAGAGCGGATCGGGTGGAATCCGCGCGGCCAGCCAGGCGGAGAGTCTCTCCATCTCCGGCAGTTCCGTTGTGCGGGCCCTCTCCCAGCGGCGGCTCCAGCCCTCGACCTGGCGTCGGACAAAACCGGTTGGTTTGCCAAGCCCAATCAGGCCGGACTGTTCGATCTCGACGGCGTGAAGCTTGACGAGCGCTTCGACGAGGCTCGCACTGATCTTTCGGTAGAGCTCCGGCTTCCCGGCGATCACGGCAGGGATCTCATGACGGATGATCAATCCGCGCCGCCGTTCCATCACGTAGAATGGGGCGCCGATAATTGATGGGTCTTCGATGAGGAGGAGCGGACGGGGCGCGAGGTCAAAGTGGGGATGGATGGCCGCCAGCAGCCGGTATTCACGCGGCATATCGTGGGCGGTCGGAGCGACCGGGCCAAGCGGTGGCCGCCGCAGCACCAGCTCGAGTTCGCCGAACCGCAGACAGTAGGTCAGGTTCGAATGTCCGCCCGGAAACTGTTCGACGACCATCGCCGCGGGTGGCAGGGACAGCTGGGCACGGAGGGTCGATTCGAGATTGGTCCAGCCGAGCTCCTCCTCGGCGCGGACGGGCGCGGTGTCACGATCTGCTCCCGATCTGTCCATTGCTTCACCTCGCTTTGACGACCAGTATGCGGCCAGTTATGGGCACGCGGGTTCCCGGCTCAACTCTTGCCAAACCGATGTTTCCCCGGCGCAAACCAATTTTGCCCCAGCGGAGGATTGATGTCCATCACTGGCCCTATTGGCCCTATCAGGTCGCCCCCAGCCCCTTGCCGCCGCGCGGTCCCGCCGGGCATCGTGAGGAAAAATCCGGGCGCCTGCGTGAAACTCCACAATGGTCGCCGTGACCACTGCCGGCGCCGGGGCGCCAGCGGCCCCGCCCTAGCCCCGACGAGCCGTGGTGGCACAGGCACGGGGATTGCGTTCAAGTTTACCTTGCCTGACGGCATTGGGGTCCATCGATTGGGCAGGAGAAAAAGGGGCGAGCCATGCAAGAAGACAATGCACTTGAGATCATTCAGGAACCGGAGGCGCTGGAGATCGAACGGCGTGGAGCGGCCCTGCTTGAAGACCCCCTGCTCAACAAGGGGAGCGCCTTTACCGAGGCCGAGCGGCGTGAGCTGGGGCTGATCGGTCTGCTGCCCTATCACCATTCACCACTCGCCGAGCAGGTCGAGCGCTGCTATGAG
The DNA here is from genome assembly GCA_041160645.1 of Acidobacteriota bacterium. Lineage (GTDB taxonomy): Bacteria > Acidobacteriota > Blastocatellia > RBC074 > RBC074 > CAIOZW01. Next base: position 2,177 of record JBEAVZ010000406.1, on the reverse strand, counting down.
AACTTCGCGGGCCTCGCGTCGCCGCTCGAGAAGTACATCTATCTGATCTCCCTGCAGGATCGCAATGAAACGCTCTTCTACCGCCTCGTCGGCACCCATATCACGGAGATGATGCCAATCATCTACACCCCGACGGTCGGTCTGGGCTGTCAGGTCTACAGCCATATCTTTCGCCGGCCGCGCGGACTCTACATCTCTTATCCCCATCGCCACGATATCCGCACAATTCTTGCCAATACGCCGCTCACCGGTGCCGAGGTGATTGTCGTGACCGACGGAGAGCGCATTCTCGGGCTTGGCGACCAGGGGGTCGGAGGAATGGGGATCCCGGTCGGGAAGCTCGCGCTCTACACGCTCTGTGCCGGCATCCACCCGCGGACCACCCTGCCGATCGTCCTCGATGTCGGAACCAACAATCCCGAACGGCTGGCCGATCCACTCTATCTCGGCTGGCGTCATGAGCGGATTCGGGGCGCCGAATATGACGAGTTTGTCGAGGCCTTTGTCCGCGCGGTCGAGGAGCGATTCCCGAACGTCCTTCTGCAATGGGAGGATTTCTCGAAGCAGAATGCCCCGCGACTTCTCGACCGCTACCGTGATCGAATCTGCAGTTTCAACGATGATATCCAGGGGACGGGGGCGGTGACGCTGGCGGGAATGCTCGCCGCGATGGGGATTCTCGGTCGCCGGCTGCGGGATCAGCGGATCGTCATTCTCGGGGCTGGCGCCTCAGCCAGTGGGATTAGTGACCAGATTGTCGCGGCCATGATCAGTGAAGGGGCCGGGGCGGCGGAGGCCCGGGCGGCGATCTGGCAGATCGACCGTCAGGGCCTCGTTCATACGGGACGCGCGGACCTCGAGCCGACCAAACGGCGTTATGCCCGATCGGTTGAGAGCCTCGCGGAGTGGGGCGGTGAATATTCTTTTGCGACAGTGGTCCGGAGAGTCCACCCCACCATCCTCATTGGGACGTCGGCCCAGCCGGGGGCGTTTACGGCCGAGATCGTCCGTGAGATGGCCAGCCACGTTGACCGTCCAATCATCTTTCCGCTCTCCAACCCGACCTCGAAATCGGAGGCCGATCCGTCTGATCTCTTCCAGTGGACGGAGGGGCGAGTTCTGACGGCGACCGGCAGCCCTTTTCCTGACGTCGAGTTCGCCGGACGTCGACACCGGATTGGCCAGTGCAACAATGCCTTCATCTTTCCGGGAGTCGGTCTGGGCATCGTTGCCGCGCAGGCACGCCGGGTCACCGATCGGATGTTCGTCGCTGCCGCGAGGGTGTTGAGCCGCTATTCTCCGGCACTCGACGAGGCTGGGGCGCCACTCTATCCGCCACTGGTCAGGGTCCGCCAGATCTCCCGTGAGGTGGCCTTGGCGGTGGCCGCCGAGGCGATCCGTGACGGCCTGGCGGAACCGCTGCCGGCGGATCTCCTCCGCGCCAGGATCGAGGCGAAGATGTGGATTCCCCACTACGTTCCCTACCACCTGGCCCACCCAGAGGCCTGATCAGGCGGCGGAGCAGGACCGTCGTCTCTGGTCTAAAGTACGCACGGACGATGGGACCGCCATCCAGCCGGAACCGAAGCCGGATTGTCCACGAAAAACACGAACACCGCGAAAAGGAGATGGTGTGGAGCGGATCGTCTGCCTCTTCGCCCTGCTCGAGGCGCGGTCAGACAAGCAGGTTGCTCCGGGATCGAAGCCGGCCTGTCGGGCTCCTGCTCTTGCCAGGCCCGGTTCTGAAGATGGACAATTCATCTCCCCACCTGCTACTATTTCGCCTCATCGCGCCTCGTCGCATGGAGTAGCGAATCCGCGCTGTGCAAAATTTATCAAAAAAGAAGAGGTAGACCGGGATGTCCAAAGACCATCTTGAGTTGGGAGATGCGGATCTGACACCGCTGACAGGGGCGGCCACCGATGTTGCGCCACTCGGGCGAGCTTCCGCCAAGCCGGCCCACGAACTGACGGCCGATGAAGACAGGGATCTTGTCGATTGGGATGGGGTGGCGGCGACCGCAGCGTTTCGCGAACTGCTGGCGGCCAAGAGACGCTTCATCATCCCGGCGGTCATCTTTTTTGTGGTCTACTACTTCGCCCTGCCGGTGCTGGTCGGCTACGCCCCGGGGCTGATGAGCTGTCAGGTCTTTGGCGTGATCAACCTCGCCTATGTC
>JBEAVZ010000470.1:0-3145 GCA_041160645.1 Acidobacteriota bacterium | reverse complement strand
CCATCGCGCTCACGCTCCCCCCTCCCGCTCACGCTGCATCACACTGATCAGCTCATCCGCAAAAAACTCGACGAGGGGCTGGGTCAGCATACGAAAAGCGGCCTCGAGCGCCTGGCGATAGCGGGTCTCCGCGGCCTCGTCGAGGCTCCAGACCGTGGCAATGATGACCGGGAAGCCGGCCCGTCGGGTATGAAAGCCCGCCGCCAGCAGCGCCGTCAGCTGATTCTCACTGGCAAATGGCGAGAGATCGAGCAGTCGCAGGTAGACCAGCGTCGCCTGCTCGAGGGGGTGGAGCTCGGCAAAACCCTCGGTGGTGAACCAGTCGAACGCCAGATCGAGCAGGCGGGGCAGCATCGAGGCCGGGGCCGGATCGTGCAGCTCCGAGAGGAGCGGCGGAGGCCCCTGCCGCAGGAGATCCGCCGCGGACTCGGCCTCGCGCAGCGCGCGGTTGAGCGCGGCGAGCCGCTCGCGGTCGAGCCCCGGATCGCTGGCCGTCGCCCATTGATCGACCAGAACGAGCGCCGCGGAGAGTCCCGGCGGCGGAGAACCTGGTCTGAATGGGGCGGAGGCAGCGACGGCACTCTGCCGCCAGTCGCGGTACAACTCCAGCTCCTGCGCCAGGCGGACCGTCCAGTTTCCGGACGATTTCAGATTGTCATTGAAGATTGGAAGCTCCACTTGTACTACTCCTCGATTTCCTGGGGATGAATATTTGTCAGAAGTAGGAAATCGCCGGTATAATGCCTTTTTAAATTCTCCATATGCAAGTGACAAAACCAAAATGCCGCTATGACGCAGTCATCTTCGACCTCGACGGGACCCTCGCCGACACATTTCCGACGGTGCTGCGAATCTTCAATCGGATCGTCCAGGAGCGCACCGGACGCCACTGGACCCTCGCGGAGCTGCTCCCGTACTTTGGGCCGCCAGAGACCCAGATCCTCCGCAACCTCTTCCCTGACGAGGAGGTGCACCAGCAATTGATCGAAGACTTCTTCCGGCTGAGCAGTGAGGATGGCAGCGAGATCCGCCCCTTCCCGGGGATCGACCAGCTGGTCACCCGTCTCAGCGAGGCCGGGGCCAGGCTGGCCGTCTATAGCGGCGCCAGCACCCGCTCGGCCCGCATCCGGGTCGGTCACGCCGGACTACTCGATCACTTCACGACTGTTCTTGGCGGTGATGAGGTCGAAAAACACAAGCCCCATCCGGAAGGGCTCCACAAACTGCTCCGGCAGTTCGACGTACCGGCCGAATCGGCCATCTTCATCGGGGACATGGTCGCCGATGTGCAGGCCGGACGGAGCGCCGGCATGAAGACCGCGGCCGTCACCTGGGGAGCGGGCTCCCCGGCCGAACTGCGGGCCGCCGGTCCCGACTTTCTGGTCGAGGAGATCTCGCTCTTCGACTCCATCCTCTTCGATCGACATTGACTGGAGAAAACCGATGGGACTCAACCTCAATGGAATAATCGCGGCATTGCCGACCCCCTTCAATCACGAGGGCGAAGTCGATCACGACGCGATCCGGAACAATATGGCGGCCTGGAACCAGACCGACCTGCACGGTTATCTGGCTCTCGGCTCGACCGGTGAGTTCCCCCACCTGACGATGGCCGAGAAGCTCGGCATCATGGAGACGATGCGCGAAGTGACGCCACCCGAGAAGATGCTTCTGATCGGAACAGGCGAGCTCTCGACCCGCCAGACTCTCGAGATGTGCCGACGAGCCCACGACTTTGGCGCGGATGCCGCGGTCGTCATCACCCCTTTCTACTACAAGAAGATTCTCCACGACGAACAGCACGAGGCCCACTTCCTGCGCATCGCCGAGAGCTCACCGATCCCGGTTCTGATCTATCTCATGCCGCAGTTTGCCGGTGTCTACCTCATGCCGGAGACGGTCGCCCGGCTGGCCGAGCACCCGAACATCGTTGGCATCAAGGAGAGTTCGGGCGATCTGCCCCAACTGAAGGACCTCTTCCGGGAGCTGAAGGCGCCCGACTTCGACGTCCTGCTCGGGTCGGCGAACATCCTCACCGAGGGGTTTGAGGCCGGGGCGGCCGGGGCGATCCTGGCCGTCGCGAGCATCGCGCCCAATGCCGCCGTTGCCGCCGAGCACGCCTGGCGCCACGGCAACTACGAACGCGCCGAGACCCTGCAGCGACAACTGGCCACCCTTGCCGGCAAGACGGCCGGCGGAGGCGTCGGGCGGCTCAAGGCGGCGCTCGACAAGGTCGGCCTGTACGGGTTCATCCCCCGCTCCCCACTGCCAGTCCCCTCGCCAGCCGAGATCGACGAGGTCGAGACGGCGCTCAGTGAGAGCGGTCTCTTCGCCAGGAGCGAGGACGGATCGGTCTGGATCGAAACCGAAAATCGCTATACGGTGCAGTACGCCGAAGAGGTAAACCGACATAATGACTGATCAAACAATCAGTTTCCGGGCAATCAGTTTCCAGGCAATCAGTTTCCAGGCAATCAGTTTCCGGGAGATTCCGCGCACCAGCCGCCTCTTCAGGGACTACGTTGAGGACTTTGGCCTGGTGAGTCGATTCTACAATCCGACCGGAACCAGTCTGGCGGCGCTGGTCGAGCACGCCGGCCTCGTCGCCCGCGAGGAATCTCCGCGCGCAGAGGTTGCCGCGATTCTCCGCGACCAGAATGTGGCGGCCGGAGCGACCGCCGCCACGCTGGCCAACCTCGAGCGGCTTGGGCGGCCCGACTCGGTGGCGATAGTGACCGGCCAGCAGGCCGGCCTCTTCACCGGGCCACTCTACACCATCTTCAAAGCGCTCACGGCAGTCAAACTCGCCCGCCAACTCGAGGCCCAGGGGCTCAACGCCGTCCCGGTCTTCTGGATTGCCGCCGAGGATCACGACTTCGAAGAGGTCAACCACAGCCAGGTCATCGATCGTGAAGGGCACCTGAAGCGAATCGTCTACACCGGTTCACCAACCGGCGAGGGCCGTCCGGTCGGCAGCATCACCATCAACGAGGCGATCGAGAGCAACCTCGCCGAACTGGCCGCCTCCCTGCCCGATTCGGAGTTCATGCACCGCCTCATTGGCGATCTGCGCGAAACCTATCAGGCGGGCCACGGCTTCGCCGCTGCGTTTGCGAGCCTGCTGACGCGCCTCATCGGACACTAT
>JBEAVZ010000447.1:0-4912 GCA_041160645.1 Acidobacteriota bacterium | reverse complement strand
GAACCGGGGTCTCGACCGCCCGCAATCTGCCGGTCGAGTTTGGGCCAGAAAAGAATCTGCGCTGGCGAACGGCTCTTCCCGGCGGCCATTCATCACCGGTCCTGACCACCAACCGGATCTTTCTGACCGGACGGTCGGAGGAGAAGCTACTGGTGATCTGCCTCGACCGGCAGAGTGGCCGGCAGCTCTGGCAACGTGAACTGGCGCGGCGCCAGACGAGCCGGATCCAGCGCCCGAACGATCCGGCCGCCCCAAGTCCGGTCACCGACGGAAAGAATGTCTACGCCTTCTTCCAGGACTTTGGGCTGATCTCCTTCGACGGGATGGGACGCGAGAGATGGCGCCTGCCACTCGGCCCGTTCAACATGTTCTATGGGTTTGGAGCGTCGCCAATCCTCGTCGACCAGCGCCTGATCCTGCCGATCGATCAGGACTCCGGATCACAGCTGCTGGCCATCGACAAGGATACGGGCCGGGTGCGCTGGAAGGTTGAGCGGCCCGAGGTGATCTCCGGTTATTCGACCCCGACGATCTACCAGCCGCCCCAGGGGCCAAAGCAGTTGCTCCTGCCCGAATCGTTCCAGCTCTCGGCCTACTCGGTCGAGACGGGCGAACGGATCTGGTGGGTGCGCGGCCTTGCCTGCGAGATGAAGTCGGTCATCAGCTACGATGACCAGTACCTCTACATCAATGGCTGGGGTTTTCCGCAGAACCAGCCGGGGCAGCAGATCCCGACGACTCCTTTTGCCGCGGGCCGGGAACGTTTCGATCGCGATGGTGACGGGCTGATCGCCAAGGAAGAGGTGGCCCGTGACGCGACGAGCGATCCGACCCGGAAGATGCTGACGTGGGCCTTCGAGGCCTTCGATCTCGACCGCGACCTCAAGCTGACCGAACGGGAATGGCAGGTCTACCGCGCGATGATGGCCTCCGAGAATGGCCTGCTGGCCATCCGGATCGGCGGTCGCGGTGACGTGACCGAGACGGCCATTCGCTGGAAGTACCAGCGACCGGTGCCACAGGTTCCGTCAACATTGCTTTATCAGGGAAACTTGTTTATGGTCAACGACAGTGGAATCCTGATATCATTCGACCCGGCCACCGGAAAAGTGATAAAACAGGGGCGTCTGCAGGGAGCCATCGACAAGTATTTCGCCTCACCGGTGGGAGCTGACGGGAAAGTCTACCTGGCCAGCCAGGACGGGACGATCTCCGTCGTCAGCGCGACAGGTGAATGGCAGATCCTGGCCGTCAATCCCCTGGGTGAAGAGATCTTCGCCACCCCGGCGCCGGTTGGTGACCAGATCTATGTGCGGACCGCGGGCACGCTCTACTGTTTCGGTCTTCCCGCCGGACATGGCGTGGCCAGTTCAACGAAATTGATCCAGAAAGCTGAAAAGAAACAACCATGACCAAGGAGAAGAACAGATCCATGATTTGGGCAATCTTTGCATTCGGGGCAGTACTCTCGTGGGGAGTCTACGGGGCGCTGCTCCACCAGGGTCAGTCGAGGCTGGGCAATCCGCTTCGGGCATTGCTCTGCGTCGGCGTCGCCTATTTTCTGATCGGCGTGATCGTGCCGGTTGCCGGTCTCGCCTCCCAGAACCAGCTCTCGACGGCGGGATTTTCGGCTTCGGGTACGCTGATCGCGACCTTCGCCGGCGCGCTGGGCGCGATCGGCGCGGCCTGTATCATCTGGGCCTTCAAGTCGGGCGGGCTGCCGACCTATGTCATGCCGCTCGTCTTTGGGGGGGCTCCGGTGGTCAATGTCCTCGTGACGATGCTCCTCCACCCGCCGAAATCGACCATCAATCCCCTTCTCTTCGTCGGTTTTCTGCTCGTCGTAGTCGGTTCGAGCCTCGTTCTCTTCTTCCGTCCGCAGTCGTAAACTGACGGAGAGACTGAACTGACTGGCTGATCGGCCGCTGACCAGCGAAGTGAGAGCCGCCAAGACCAGCTGTTCCCATCAACTGAGAAACTAGCATTGCGAAACAATCACTGCGAAACAATCATAAGGAGTAGACTTGTGAAGAAGACCAGACTGTTCCTGGCAGCGGTGGGCTGCCTGACCCTGACAAGCATCTTGACGATTGGTGGAGCGGGACAGAGCGCTCCGGCCGCCCCGCCAAAGCCAGCGCCGCTCCAGGTTCCGGCCGGATTCAAGGTTGAGGTCTTTGCCGCGGAGATCACCGGAGGACGGCTGATGGCCGTCAGCCCGGATGGCGTACTCTACGTTGCCCGCCAGCCGAAGGGCGATGTGGTGGCGCTGCCCGATCGCAATGGTGACGGCAAGGCCGATTCCATCGAGGTGGTCGCGAGCGGACTGACCCGCCCCCACAGCGTCGCCTTCCACAAGGGTTATCTCTACATCGCCACCAACCCGGCGATCCTGCGGATGAAGTATGAGGGCGGCAAGGCCCAGGGGACTCCGGAGAAGGTGGTCGACCTGCCGGTCTCGACGACTTCACACTGGACACGGACGATCGACTTTGGTCCGGACGGCAAGATGTATGTCTCGATCGGCTCCTCCTGCAACTCATGCGAAGAAGAGGACGAGCGCCGGACGACGATCATGCAGTACAACGCCGACGGCAGCGGCGGACGGATCTTCGCCCGCGGCCTGCGCAACGCGATCGGCATGGACTTCGATCCGAAGACGGGCAAGCTCTGGGCGACCGACATGGGCCAGGACAAACAGGGCGAAGAGTTTCCGCCCTGCGAGATCAATCTGATCGAGGATGGCAAGCATTATGGCTTCCCCTACTTCATTGGCGACAATGTCCCGAACGCCGATCTTCCAAATCCGAAGGGGTCGCTGAAGAAGGATCAGGCGGTGCCGCCAGCCTACGCGCTGCAGCCGCACATCTCACCGATCGGCGCAACCTTCTACGAAGGCAAGAAGTTTCCGGCGGCCTACCGCACCCTGTATGTCGCGCTCCACGGCTCCAGCCCAACCGGGCGGAAAGAGCGGATCGGCTACAAGGTGGTGCGCGTCAACATCGCCCGGAACAAGGTGACCAGCGTCGACGATTTCGTGACCGGCTTCCTGAGCAACGGCGAGGTCTTCGGTCGTCCGGCCGGGATGGCGACCGGGGCCGATGGCGCGCTCTACATCTCGGATGACAACAAGGGCTTCGTCTACCGCGTTACTTACGGGAAGTAACTGGAGGTAACTGTGCAGAGTATCCAGGCAGCGCTAAAACCGGCTTCGCCGAAGAAGAAGTACGACGCGATCATCATCGGTTCAGGGGCATCGGGGGGCATGGCCGCGAAGGAGCTGACGGAGCGGGGATTCCAGGTCCTCGTTCTGGAGGCCGGGCCAATGATCGATCCGCTCCGTGACTTCAATATGAACAAGTTCGCTTACGAGTCGATGTATCGCGGACTCTGGCGACCGGGGCAGAAGCAGACCGAGCAGTGGATGCAGGACACGGCCGGCGAGTTCAGCAGCCACTTCTACGTCAAGGACACCGAGAACCCCTACACGACCGATCCGGGAAAGCCATTCACCTGGGTCCGGGCGCGCATCGTCGGGGGAAAGACGCTCCACTGGGGGCGTCTCTCCTGGCGCTTCTCTGATCTCGACTTCAAGGCGGCGAGCCAGGACGGCTTCGATGTCGACTGGCCGATCGACTACAAAGAGATCGCTCCCTACTATGACAAGGCCGAGGAGTGGATCGGGGTGAGCGGAAACAAGGACGGGCTCTGGTGGCAGCCGGACGGAAACTACCTGCCGCCGATGGCCCTCACCTGCGGCGACCAGATTCTCAAATCGGCGACCGAGAAGCTCGGGTGGAAGCTGATCCAGCCGCGGGTGGCCATGCTGACGCAGGTCAAGGATCACCACCGCAAGTATGGGCGGGCCCAGTGCCACTATTGCGGCAGCTGCGGAAATGGCTGTTCGGTGGGCGCGATGTTCAACTCGCTCTCCTCGACCCTTCCGGCCGCCGCGGCGACCGGGCGGATGGTCCTTCGTCCAAACTCGATCGTCCGCCACATCACGGTCGATCCAGACACCGGGAAGGCGAGAGGGGTCGCCGTCGTCGATCGGCTCTCACGGCAGGAACTCGAATTCACGGCCAAGGTGGTCATTGTCGCCGCCTCGACCCTCGAATCGACGCGGATCCTGCTCAACTCGACCTCGTCCGCCCATCCGAAAGGGCTCGGCAACTCCTCCGGGGTGCTCGGACGTTACCTGGTCGACCATTTTGGCGGCACGGGAGCGGCCGGATATCTGCCAATGCTCGCCGGGCGTGAACCAGTCAACGAGGATGGCAAGTCATCAGGCATCTTTATTCCGCGCTTCCGGAATCTCGATGCCCGGACAAAGCATCCAAAATTCCTTCGTGGATATGGGTACGAGGGTGGCTCATCGATCGGCGGGTTTCCGGGCAATGCCCGGCGGACTCCGGGCTTCGGGAGTGAGTTCAAGAAGACGGTTCGTCGCTGGTACGTCGCACCGGTCGGACTGACGACTCGGGCCAATATGCTCTCGCGCTTCGAGAATTTTGTCGAGATCGATCCGGACGGAGTGGTCGACGCGTGGGGCATCCCCGTTCTCCGGATCCACATCCAGCACTCCGACAACGAGCGGGAGATGGCCCGTGACGCCGCTGAGAGCGCGACCGAGATTCTGCGGAAAGCGGGCGCCGTCGAGATTCGCACCCAGAATGTCATGACCGCCCCGGGGCGGATCATCCACGAACTGGGCACGGCGCGGATGGGCAACGATCCGAAGACCTCGGTTCTCAACAAGTACAACCAGGCCCACGACGTGAAGAACGTCTTCGTCACCGACGGTGCGGCATTTGTCGGCGCGGCCAATCAGAACCCGACGCTGACCATCCTCGCCCTCACCATTCGGGCCTGTGAGTACCTCAGTGAAGAGATGAAACGGGGGAATATCTGATGT
>JBEAVZ010000443.1:0-12724 GCA_041160645.1 Acidobacteriota bacterium | reverse complement strand
GTTCGGGGACTTTCTCATCAAATAACGGCTCGACGGCAACTGGACGGGCCATTCTATTTCTCGATTATGGAACTATCTTCACCACGACCGTTCTTCCTGCATTTTTTTCGGACTTTAGTCTTCCGTCCCGGTTTTCATTGGAGTATCTTCCCGGGGTCGGCGAGAATGGTAGATGATGAAATGGATAGTATGGAGCTCGCTTATCACACACAAACAGAGACTTAAAGATTAATTGAATGACTAACAACACAGACAACCGGGATCACCGTGTGGGCAGTTATAGGTTTGGATCCTTCGTTTTTGATATCTCCAAAAGTATTCTTCAAAATGATCTCGAACAATTTTCCCTCCCCAGGAAACAGTTCGAAATCCTCTATATGCTGGTGGTCAATGCCGGCCAAGTTGTAAATAAAGAAGAGTTTTTGAGTCAGATCTGGCCTGAGCAGGATGTCGAGGAGTCCAACCTGGCGATCCAAATCCACCTTCTGCGGCGCATCATTGAGCCAGACTTGCGCAATCCGGTCCATATCCTGACGGTGCCCAGTCGTGGTTACACAATGGTCGGAGAGGTTACCTACTCCGAGGCCATCCCGGAATCTGTAATTGCCGCAGGCGAGGTCACCGCGACAACCGATCGACGTGCCCCCCGACGATATCCAAAGCTGAATGCTGACCGGGTGGTTGCCATTGTCGCCACACTCGCGTTCGTGGCGACGCTCATCTATTTCCTCTCCCCGAAAACGCCGCAAAACATAGCCAAAACGGCACCGCTGACGACATTAGTAGGAGCAGAACGGTATCCGGCCATCTCACCCGACGGTAAGCTGATCGCCTTCACCTGGGATGGTGATCAGTTGAAAAATGACGACATCTATATCCAGCAGACAAGTGGCAGCAAGCTGTTGCGAATTACCACTGACCCCGGTTCTGAGATTCAGCCGAGCTGGTCACGCGATGGACAGAATCTGGCTTTTCTGCGCGGCGACCTGAGCCCTGGTGAGCCTTACCACCTGGTTATCGTGCCCGTCTTTGGTGGTCTCGAACGGGATATTGGGCGGGTCAGCGGAGGGCTCGACTGGTCTCCGGATGACCTCAATCTGGCGGTGACGAAACTTACGAATGAAGGTGGTCTCGCGGCAATCTTCCTGATCTCGGTCAATGGACAGACGCAACGTCAAATTACCCAACCATCACCAATTGGCATCAGCTTTGACTCGAGTCCGCGCTTTTCACCTGATGGCCAGACCATTGCCTTTCTGCGCCGAAAGAACGCCGAACAATCAGATGTCTTCGTTACTTCGCTAGCGACAGGCAAGGTTCGCCAACTGACAAACCAGAACCAAAACATCCAGGATGGTTCATTGTACTGGGATGTCGACGGGAAGAGTCTCTTGTTCCTTTCGCTGCAGAGCAATACCAGCGACTGGTGGGGATTGACCCAGATTGGCTTGAATGGTGATCCACCGAAGTTCTTTCGGCACCTGAACATTCCCAAAAATGCATTCACACTGAACCGCCGGACGTTGACCTACTCGTTCAGCCACCAGCAAAACCTGGTCGCCTTCGCCAACGAGTTGGAGGATGACCAGATCCAGATTAGCGACTTTTCCGGCTCATCGGCTAAGCCTTGCACTATCAATTCGACCCGTTCTGATACAACACCACAGTTATCACCCGATGGCTCGAAACTCGTCTTCAGCTCGACACGTAGTGGCAGTTCAGAGTTATGGTTAGCGCGTTCTGATTGCTCAGATTTAAAGCAACTGACCAACTTTAACGAGAGCACTACCGGGAATCCGCGCTGGTCACCCGATGGGACAAGAATCGTCTTCGATCATCGTCGGAGTGATCGGAACGATGTGTACGTGATCAATGCGGACAGGACCATCCCAATCAGAGTGACCGAGTCGGATGGCCATAATTCGATGCCATTCTGGTCTGCCGATGGAGAATGGATCTACTTTACATCAAATCGTACATCACCGAATCGGCTCAATCAGATCTGGAAAAGCAGAGTAACGGGGGGACCAGCTGTCCAGGTGAGCAACGCCGACGATGCCGAAAAGTGGCGCCCCCAGCTCAGTCCGGATGGGAAGAACCTCTACTTTGTCCGCAACAACCAGCTCTGGCTACAGGAGACCAACTCTGGGCGGGAGTACCCAATCCAGGAGTTGTCCAACCTTCAATTCAACTGTAACTGGGAATTAAACGGCGACGCAATCTACTACTACCAGAACAGCACAGTTCTGCGATCCGTCATCTACAAACTTGATCTGACGACGCGGAAGATCTCCCAGCTGGCCACGATTGAAGGAGAACTGACTAGTACCCTCCCTTCACTCACGATCTCCGGGGATGGGCGTCGTTTTGCGGTCAGCGCGGTCTATCTTCGTCTCAGTGATATCAACGCAATGACCAACTGGAAGTAAGGTCGAAGGCCGGTCGAACAACTGGCCGGGCCGGCGTCGATGGCGCCCTGTCTCACGCAATCGGCTGGGGGGCAAGGGCTGCCTATTCCAATATGGGGCCCGCACCGTGGCCCAGATAATGGATTTATCTGGCTCGACACAGACCAACGCCCGCTGAGCTGGCTGCTAGGTATGCATTCCGGCTCAGCGGGCGATAATGGTTATGAATTGGCAGGTGAGTCTGTCTAGGGTTTGGCCGCCCCCACACTGGCAACTGAGGTGCTCTTCTCCATCGACCTGAGGAGTCGATTGGGCATCAGCCCAAGATAGAATGTGCCAAGAATCGTCAGGATCAGGGCAAGCGCGGTCGTCTTCATAATCCGCGGACGCACAAAACCAGGGGCCAGAGGTCGGAAGAACATGACGACGATCGGATAGAGGTAGTAGTACATCGAGATGATACTATTGACCACGGCGACGACGACCAGGTAACGGAGGGCCGGGGTCGACAACCAGGCCGTCTTGAAGACATAGAACTTGCCAATGAAACCCGCGGTCGACGGAATGCCGGCCAGACTGAGCATAAAGATGGCGAATGGAAAGCTGAGCGCCGGAACCTCGAACCCGATCCCCGCCAGATCGTCGATCTGGGTCCGCTGATCACCGGCCCGCGCCAGAAGCTGAATGACGGCGAAGGCGCCGACGCTGACGATCGAGTAGGCGAGCAGGTAGAAGAGGACGGTTGTCGCATCACCTGTCACAAAACCGACCAGTGCGTAGCCAGCGTGAGCGATCGACGAGTAGGCGAGCATCCGCTTGATATTCTTTTGCGAGAGGGCGACGATGTTCCCCACGGTCATGGTAATGACGGAGATGACCGCAATCGCATTGATCCAGCCTTGATGGAGCTGCAGTCCAACTCCCTCGACCGGCACATCAAATCCACTAATAAAGAGGCGAATGAAGGCGGCAAAGACGGCGACCTTCGGGGCCGTGCCCATGAAACCGGTGACGATGGTTGGAGCGCCCTCATACACATCGGGGGTCCAGAGATGGAATGGAGCGCTGCCAATCTTGAAGCCGAAACCGACCAGAATGAGCGCCGCACCGAGGAGGAGCAGTCCAGGAAAGTTGAGCGTACCATTGGTGATCGCCGCTCGGATACCATCGATATTGGTCGTGCCGGTCGCGCCGTAGGTGAGCGCCATCCCGTAGAGCAGGAAGGCGGTCGAGAAGGCTCCAAGCAGAAAGTACTTCAACGACGACTCGTTGGCACGGATATCGTAACGGCGGTAGCCAGCCATGACATAGGTGGTGATCGAAGCGATCTCCAAGCCGAGGAAGAGGATCACCAGATCCCCGGCCGCGGTGAGGAGAAGCATTCCGCTCACCGCAAAGAGGATGAGCGAGAAGAACTCACCCGCCGGCAGACCTTCATCCTCAATGAACTGCCCGGAGAGGAGAACCGCCAGAATACCGATCAGAAGAACCGTTCCGGCAGCGTAGACGCGCACCGCATCGACGACGATCATCCCCTTGAAGAAGCTTCCGCCATCGAGACTGCCAAGCCCAGCGAGGGAGACAAAAGCGGCGAGGAGGACGAGGAGCGCCACGACGAGATTGGCCCGGTAACCACCCTTCTTTGAGAAGGCGTCCATAAGCATGAGGACAACGGCCCCGACGGAGACGATCAGCTCCGGCGCGATCGACCAATAGTTGAGATTGAGAGTATCAAGTTGCATATGTGAATCCGGAGTGTTGACCAATCGGCGAGAACCAATCGATCGAACGCTCAGTGTAACTTACCGCTTGACGATTGATTGAACCGATTCCCGGATGCTGTTGACCGACTTCTCGGTGCCGCGAAGGAAGATCATTGGGCCAACCCCCATGATGATCGCAAGGATCACGAGAGGGATCAGGGCCGTCTTCTCCCTCCAGTTCATCTCCTCGAGCTCGGCATTCTCCGGGCGAGTGACCTCTCCGAAGAGTACCCGCTGGAGCATCCAGAGCAGATAGACGGCCGAAAGGATCACTCCGGTCGCTCCAAAGACGGTGAGGAGTTTCGCGTAGGGAACCGCCGACGAGAAGGTCCCAATCAGGATCAGAAACTCACCAACAAAACCATTGAGCAACGGCAATCCGAGGCTCGAGAGCGCGACCACCAGGAACATGGTCGAGTAACGCGGCATGACCGAAGCCAGTCCGCCATACTCGGAGATGAGTCGGGTGTGGCGACGCTCATAAATGATGCCGACGCAAAGGAAGAGGGCCCCGGTCGAGATACCGTGATTGAGCATCTGGTAGAGCGCGCCCTGCATACCCAATTCGGTGAAGGAGAAGATGCCCAGGACAACGAAGCCGAGGTGGCTGACCGATGAGTAGGCGACCAGCTTCTTCATATCCGGCTGAATCATCGCCACCAGCGCCCCATAGATGATGCCGATCACGGCCAGCGCCATGACCCACGGCGCCGCCTTCTGGGAGATATCCGGGAAGAGGGGAAGGTTGAAGCGCATCAGACCGTAGGTCCCCATCTTCAGCAGCACGCCGGCGAGGATGATCGAGCCAGCCGTTGGCGCCTCGACGTGGGCGTCGGGCAGCCAGGTGTGGAGTGGGAAGAGCGGGACCTTGATGAAGAAGGCCAGGGCAAAAGCGGCCCAGAGCCAGAAGCGGACTCCGCCGGGGATGATCGTCGCCCCAGTCGCGATGTTGTTGGTGATCTCGACGATATCGAAGGTCGTCGCGCCATTGTAGATGTAGACGGCGATGATCGCGACCAGCATGAGCAGACTTCCGACAACCGTGTAGACGAAGAACTTGACCGCTGCGTAGATGCGCCGCTCTCCGCCCCAGACACCGATCAGAAAGTACATCGGGATCAGGGTCACCTCGAAGAAGAGGTAGAAGAGGAACATATCGAAGGAGACGAAGACGCCGAGCATCCCGGTCTCGAGAATGAGCATGAAGACCATGTACTCACGAACACGCTTCGTCACATTCCAGCTGGCAAGAACGGCGATCGGCATCAGGAAGGTCGAGAGGATCACCAGCCAGATCGTCACGCCATCGATTCCGACAAAGTAGTTCACGCCGAGGGCGCCAATCCAGGCGACCTTCTGGGTCATCTGCGGCCCGGCCTGGGAACTGTCAAAACCTGGCAGAATCAGCAGCGAAACGACGAACGTAACCAGGGTGAAGAAGAGGGTGATCCAACGGTATTGGTTGTCGAGCTGCTCCTTCGACGTCCCACGGGCGGCCCAGAAGAGACTGTGGAGGACCAGCGCTACCGCGCCGAGCAGTGGCAAGAATGTTGTTATCGTAATCAGATTCATATGAGTATCTTCGAAGTACCAACTGGGAAGTACCGACTGGTCTCGAACTAGCGGGTCGCCAGAAACCCGAAGTATCCGATGATGATGATCGCCCCAATCAGGATCACCGCCGCATAGTTGCGCGCATATCCGCTCTGGGTATGGCGAAGAATTCCCGACAGCCCGGCAAAGGTGCGGGCCGCCCCGTTGACGACACCGTCGATGATCTTGACATCGACCACCTTCCAGAGGAGATCACGCGAGGTGTGCTCGAGCGGCTGGATAACCGTCGTTTCATAGATCTCATCGACGTAGTATTTGTTTTCGAGCAGCTTCGGCATCGACTTGAGCGGATTCTTCAGCCAGACGGCCGCACCGAGTCCAATTCCGAGGAAACCAAGCAGGACCGAGATGACGGTGAAGAGACGCTCGGTCCCGACGTCGTGATGGGCATCCCCGTGGGCTTCGGTCGACGCCGGGGCGGCAGAGTGGACCTCAGCGCCGCCGTGTTCAACCGTTGCCGGAACAGCATGCGTCGCCTCGCCAGCTGGCACCACGTGCGCAATCACCGGCTCGAGAAAATGTTCGAAGTGGTTGGATCCGCCCAGCGCCGCCGGGACTCCGATGAATCCGCCGACGATGGAGAGTACCGCCAGGACTGCCAGCGGCACCCACATCACCGCCGGTGACTCGTGGGGGTCGCCGTGGTGGCCGTGACCATGGTCATCGCCGTGATGCGCGTCCCCGTGATGGTCGGTATGGCCGTGCCCCTTGCCAAAGCGTGACTCGCCAAAGAAGGTCATGACCATCATGCGCGTCATGTAGATCGCCGTGATCAGCGCCGTCAGGGCGGCGATCACCCAGAGGAACTTGCCCCAGCCGTGGGGAAGCGCCGTCGTCGACCAGGTCTTCCAGAGGATCTCGTCCTTGCTGAAGAAACCGGAGAGGAGCGGGAAACCACTGATCGCCAGCCACCCGGCCATCATCGTGGCAAAGGTGATTGGCATATACTTCTTCAATCCGCCCATGCGGCGGATGTCCTGTTCTTCGTGCATTCCATGAATGACGGAACCGGAGCCGAGAAAGAGGAGCGCCTTGAAGAAGGCGTGGGTGACGACGTGAAAGACACCGGCAGTGATTGCCCCGACTCCGCAGGCGAGGAACATATAACCGAGCTGGGAGACGGTCGAGTAGGCCAGCACCTTCTTGATGTCATTCTGGGCGAGTCCGATCGTCGCCGCGAAGATCGCCGTCGCCGCCCCGATGACCGCCATGACGGCCATCGCCGTTGGTGATTTGACAACCACCGCTGAGCAGCGCGCCGTCAGATAGACCCCTGCCGTGACCATCGTCGCCGCGTGAATGAGCGCGGAGACCGGAGTCGGGCCGGCCATCGCGTCCGGCAACCAGACAAAGAGCGGAATCTGGGCCGACTTGCCAGTCGCGCCCACAAAGAGGAGCAGCGCGATTCCTGTCATAGTGCCAAAAGTCCAGATCGCCTCTGGCGAGAGGGCGGCCGCCTGCTCGAGAAAACTGGGCACTCCGCCCTTGGCGACGAAACTGATCGTTCCAAAGGTGGTGAAGACCAGGAACATCGCGATCATGTATCCAAAATCACCGATCCGGTTGGTGATGAAGGCCTTCTTCGCCGCGTCACCAGCCTCCTGCCGGCGAATGTAGTAGCCGATCAGCAGGTACGAGCAGAGACCGACTCCCTCCCAACCCACGAAGAGCAGGAGCAGGTTGTCGGCCAGCACCAGCGTCAGCATCATGAACATGAAGAGGTTGAGGTAGGTGAAGAAGCGATAGTAGCCCGGATCTCCGTGCATGTAGCCGGTGGCATAGATGTGAATCAGCAGACCGACGCCGGTGATGAAGAGAATGTAGATTCCCGAGAGAGGATCGAGCAGATAGGCGAAATCCGCCTGGAAGTTCCCCACCTTGATCCAGGTGAAGAAGTGCTCCGTGATGACCCTTTCTCCGACCGGGAGCGGCAGCAGTTTGGTGAAGAAGACCGTAAAGGCGAGCAGTGCCGATACGCCAACCGAGGCGCTGGCGATCAAGCCGATCAGCTTTTCACCGAGCCGCTTGCCGAAGAATCCATTGATGATCGCGCCAATCAATGGCGCCAGGACAATCCATTTCAACATAGTGGTCTGATCGTTCTGATGTGGTTGGCCACATCATTGATAACTGCCTAGAGTTTCAGTAGATCCGCTTCGTCGATGTTCAGTGTCTCGCGATTACGGAAGAGGGAGATGATGATCGCCAGTCCGACCGCTGCTTCCGCAGCCGCGACCGCCATGACGATGAAGACGAAGAGCTGGCCAGTCATATCGCCAAGGAAGCGCGAGAAGGCGACCAGCGTCAGGTTCACCGCATTGAGCATCAACTCAACACACATGAACAGGACGATCACGTTTCGTTGAATGATCACGCCCACCACACCGATCGTGAAGAGCACCGCACTCAGAGCCAAATACCAGGATAAGGGAATCATAGCTTCTATCTACCGTTAACTTATATCTGCCGTTAACCTATATCTACCGTTAACTTACTCAACTGCCGTCCGGCTCACGCTGACCACCGATCAGCGCTTGGCGCCTTCGGACAGGCACATTGTGGTTTGATCGAGCAAAGTTGGTCTTAGTGGCCGGCGTCGTCGTGAGTTTCGACAGGCGCCTGGGCCGCTTCGATCGCCAAGGCGTGCTCGATCTTCTCCGCGCCATCGCCGCTGTCACGTCGGGCGAGATACATGGCTCCAACGATCGCCATAAGAATGAGCACCGAGGTCGCCTCAAAGGGCAGAACGAAATCGGTGAACATGACGTGGGCGATCGACTCGACCGTACCGAGCGACTGGGATGGATCGACTGCCGTGTTCGGGTCCTCGATCGCCGGCGCCGGCATGTTGACATACCGGATCACCACCGCAACCTCCGCGAGGAGGGCGAGAAAGAGTGGAGCAGCGAGAAACTTCAGGTACTTCTGCCGGTCGGTGCGGGACTCCTCTTCGCGCACGTTGAGGAGCATGATCACAAAGACGAAGAGGACCATGATCGCGCCAGCATAGACGATGATCTGGATCGCGGCGATGAACTGCGCATAGAGCGTCAGAAAGAGTCCGGCCAGACAGCAGAGGACGATGATCAGACCGATCGCACTGTAGATCGGATTCCGCTGCAGAATGATATTGAAGGCCGAGACCACCGCCAGGGCGGCAATCGCCAGAAATAAGAGATGGATCGTTTCCATAGAGAGTCAGCTTTCTCCCGCAGACGCACCGGGTGCCCCGCGCGACGAGAAGAAGATCAGAGGAAGAGCACGCCCAAAATGGCGGCAATGACGATGTTGACCAGCGCCGCGGGCAGCAGGATCTTCCAGCCAAAGTTCATCAACTGGTCATAACGGAAGCGCGGCAGTGTTCCCCGCAACCAGATATAGAGGAAAAGGAAGAAGAAGACCTTTCCAACAAACCAGACCAGCCCAAGCCACGGATAGGTTCCAACGAACGGACCCTGCCAGCCGCCCAGGAAGAGAGTCGTCGCGAGCACCGAAACGGTGGTCATGTTGACGTACTCACCCATGAAGAAGAGCGCAAATTTGAGGGCGCTGTACTCGGTATGGAAACCGGCGACAAGCTCCGTCTCCGCTTCGGGGAGATCGAACGGCACGCGGTTGGTCTCGGCAATCGCGCTGATCAGATAGACGACGAAGGCAATCAGACCTGCCGGAAAGAGGGCAAGGATGTTCCACTTCGGAATGATCCCGAACCAGGCCCCACCCTGCATCTCGACGATCTTCACCAGATCGAGGGTGCCCGCCGGGATGAGCACGGCCACCACGGAGAGCGAGAGCGCCAGCTCATAGCTAATCATCTGCGCCGATGAGCGGAGACCACCCATCAGACTGTACTTCGAGTTGGAGGCCCATCCGGCAATGACGATGCCGTAGACTCCGAGCCCGGTCAGCGCGAAGATGTAGAGCAGACCAACATTGAAGTTGGAGACGAAGAGGTCGATGTGGGTCAGATCGAGCGCCCAGTCGTAGCCGAGCGAATTGCCGAGGTTGTTGAGCATGTTGCTCAGCACCTCGCCCCCCGGCAGCGGCACATTGCGCGGCCCGAAGGGGTAGACGATCAGGACCATCATCGCCGGGACCAGCACCACCACTGGCGCGATGAGGTAGAGCGCCTTGTTGACGGCCAGCGGGATGATGTCTTCCTTGAAGATGAACTTGATCAGATCTGCAAATGGCTGCAGCAGTCCCTGCCAGCCGACCCGGTTCGGGCCGAGGCGGTTCTGGATCACCGCCAGCACGCGCCGTTCAGCGTAGACCGTGTAGGCGACGACGATCATGATGCAGATCCAGAAGACAGCCGTCTTGATCAGCGAGCCAAGGATGAATTGAAGGTCGATCGAATTGAGTATGGATGACATAAGCTCTTGTCAGCTTCGCGGCGACGCCTGCGCGCCGCCGCCAGATCCTGTCTGTTCACCACTCCGGCAAGATGCCGGGTGGCGCGTTAGGCCGGAAAGACGACTGGAGCGGGTGTCTCCGCTTCAGCGGTCTCAGGCAGAGTCGGATTGATCATCTCGGAGTACCGGGTGATCTGGACAAACCGCTGACGCAGACGCGTCCCAGCCTTCTCCGTCAGCTCTGATCGGTCGACCGGCAGCTGGCGATTGACACGCGCCACCTCACCGCCCAGTCTGCCAAGCAGTTCAGCCTGGTCGACCTGGGCCGCCGGCGCAGCAAGCCGGGTGATCGCGGTGGCGCCCTCATTGGCCAGCATGTTGTGCGAGAGGCCGGCATAGCCCTCAACCGTCTCAGATATCTGTTTGAAGACCGTCTTCAATTGCCCCTGGAAGCCAAGATCGACCCCCATTTGACGGGCCACCTGGCTGACGATCATCCAGTCAGGCCGGGCTTGGCCAACCGGCGGAATGGTCCGGCGCACAAACTGCACCTGCGATCCGTTGTTGACCTGGGTTCCCTGCGACTCGGCAAAGCTGGTAACCGGGAAGACCACATCGGCCAGCTGAGCCGTCTCCGTCAGGAACATATCCTGAACGACGAGCAGATCGAGCTTTTCGAGCTGCGCGCGGACGATCGGTCCGTCGCCATTGGCCTTGAGGATCAGATCCTCTCCGGCGACGAGCAGACCACGCAGTCCACCACCAGCTGAGTTGAGCATCGCCCCGGCCGACATTCCGCCCGTGAGTGCACTATCCATCCCCATCTGCCAGGCGCCGAAGCTGTTCGAGTAGCGCACCAGCGGCAGGAAGGAGAACTTGGTCGCCGTCCGGGCCGGCTCAGCCCCAACCTCGAGAGTGGGATGCTCGACGATGTAGGTGTAAGGATTCTCGTTGATCGACGGCTTGCTGGTCGAGTTGGTCGAACGAACCTGCCGCTGCAGCTGGTCAAGCCAGGCCGTACGGGCATTCGCGGCGGCTTCGGCGTCCGGAGCCGGCAACGCGCCTTCGAGCAGCGTGAGTGACTCGAGGGCCGCCCCGCGCAACTCGTCGCCAAAGACAACCACCACCCGGCTGCTCTCGAGCACCGTCTGGCGGACCTGGGCAACCTCCTCGGCTGTCACACCGAGCGCCTCGGCCACCTCGGCCACCTTCGTTCCGTCGAGCAAGGCGAGAATGATCGCTCCCTCGCTTCCCTCGCGGACCCGCAGAGACTTGGTCGCCTGCCGCTCGAGGCGCGAAGGAACGGCATTGACCGTCAGCAATCGCGCGGCCTTCTGACGCACTGCCCACCGAATCGAGAAGGCCGTGAGCGGATTCTCCTCGTTCGGGTCGGAACCGATCAGGAGGACCGTCTCGGCATTCTGCAGATGCTCCTGGGTCGCAATAGTCGGGGCGCCATGCCGGAACAGCGTCGCCAGGTCGATCTCGTCCCGGTCGTGCCAGATATCGGCATTCTTCGTTTCGAGTGCCTCAGCCGCGAACCGGCGAAGGGTGTAATGATCTTCGTTGAGGAGTCTCCCGGCGGCAATGACTCCCAGCGACTTCCCGCCGTGCTCCGCTTTCAATTCCCCAAGTCTTTTGGCGACGAAGCTGATCGCTTCATCCCAGGTCGCCGGGACGAGATTCTCACCACGGCGAATGAGCGGACGCTCGATCCGTTCGCGGCTGTGGACAAAATCGATCGTGTACCGGCCCAGCGAGCAGAGGAAGTCATGGTTGATGCCACCGGCAGTCCGTCCTCGCCCATCACGGGCGACGGTGCGGATCAGCTTCTCACTCCGTGTTCCAGCGAGCATCGAACAGCCATCCGAACAGAAATTGCAGACGGTGGGGGTCTGCTTCAGATCCCACGGACGGGCAACATACTTGTATGGAACGTGGAGGAGTGTCCCGGTCGGACAGACATCGACGCAGTTGCCGCAATCGGAGCACTCGACCCAGCCACCAAAGGAGCTGATGAGGGTCGCGGCGCCACGGTTGATCGTCGTGATCGCGAACTCATCCATCCACTCCTCGCAGACCCGCGTGCACCGCTTGCAGGTGACGCAGCGCTGGGGATCGTTGTAGATGAAGGGCGAGATCTGTCGCTCGAGATAGTTGACCTTGTCGTCATACTGCGAGCGGGTGCGATCCTCGCCAAACCCGTAGGTCTGATCCTGGAGCTCGCACTCGCCAGCCCGGTCGCAGACCGGGCAGTCGACCGGGTGGTTGGCCAACAGGAACTCGATCATCGATGAGCGAACCTCTTCGATCTCTTTCGAGTCGGTCGTCACGACCATCCCTTCACTGACCGGCATCGTACAGGCCGTCTGCAACTTTGGTATGCGTGGATTGTCGACCCGCACCACACACATCCGGCACGAAGCCTGCGGTGTCAGACCTCGGAAGTGGCAGAATCGCGGCAGATAGATGCCGTTCATCTCGCACGCTTCGATCAGCAGTTCACCTTTCGGCGCCGTTACTTCCTGTCCATTGATGGTTAGCTTGACTGTTTCCATATGTCAAAAATGAGTCCGTCTAGTCC
>JBEAVZ010000398.1:0-3819 GCA_041160645.1 Acidobacteriota bacterium | reverse complement strand
CCGCCGGAGCCGGACAGGCATTGAAGGTCTTCAGGAAACCGGGCGCCAGCAATCCCTGCTTGCCGGTCGGATAGACGACCCGCCCTGAACGCGGCACCGAGGTGTCGAAGTTGCCAATATTGCCCGACGCATCGGTGTAGGCCGGATGATACTCATACCGGAGCCCCATCTCTAGCGTCAGCTTCCTGTTGACGCGGAAACTGTCCTGACCAAAGAAGTGGTAGTGGGTCGTCCGACCATCGTTGTCCTGCTGGATGATCGCATACGAGGTCCGGATCGGAATGCCGAGCAGGAAGTCCCCAAAATCTGACCCGCTGAACGACCCATTGAACTCAGAGTTGCCATAGTTGTCAGCGCCGATGAAACCGAGCGCCGAGACCGCCCGGATCCAGCGGACATCGAAGCCATACTTCATAGTGTGGCGGCCCTTGGTCCAGGTCAGGTTGTTGTTGAACTGCCACGTTCTCGACTGCGAGGTCGAATCGGCCCGGTTCCGGTTGAGGTCGGTCACGTCGCCGGTAAAGGTGATGTTCGGCAGACCATTGAAGGGGAAGTTCGGACCAATCCCGACAAACCCGAGCTTCTTGGTGAAGTCGCGCCCATCGAACGGAAACTCGGTGCCGTTGTTGTTGAGCGTCAACCCAAAGCGCGCCTCGTTGAGCAGGTGCGGCGTGATCGTATAGTTGTGTGAAGTAACGAAAATACGGTACTTGTCAAAATTGGTGTTTGACGGCAGCGAGAGGATGTTCGGGCTGTCCTGAAAAGCATTCTTCCAGGTCCAGCGGGCAAAGATCGACTGCTTCTGCGTCAGGTAGTGGTCGATCCGGATATCATACTGGTTCGAATCGAGGCTGCTCGAGCTGTTGCGAATGTAGTTGGCGACCCGGGTCTTGTCGGTCAGACCGGCATTCGGCAGCGGGTAGAGCGTCAAAATCGCCTTGGCGATCGGACTGATCCGGTTGTCCGGAATCTTGTTGCCGGCAAATGGCTGGTTGGTGAGCGGATCGCGCACCGTCACGCCCTCGCCGGTAAAGTCGCCATTGCGCAGCGCCTGTGTCGGCACCGTATTCTGGATCGTCTGGCCGCGTGGGAAGCGGAACCCCTCGAAGGTCCCAAAGAAGAAGGTCTTGTCCTTCCCCTTGTAGAGCCACGGAATATTGAGCGGTCCGCCACCGCTGAAGCCGAAATCGTTGCCAATCTTCTGCGGCTTGGTCAATGCCCCATACGCACGCGAATCGAGCGCCCGGTTCTGGTGGTACCAGAAGGCCGTCCCGTGATACTCGTTCGTTCCACTCTTGGAGATGGTCGTCACGTCGCCAACCTGGCCATACTCCGCCGCATTGCCGACGCCCTGCACCTTGATCTCGGCAATCGACTCCGCCGACGGAAAGGCCTGGTTCAACGGCGAATTCCCGCGGACATTGGTCGTCGAAATACCATCGAGCGAAAACTGCGACTGCGACGGCGGCGCCCCCTGAATCGAGAAGTTGTTGCCATTGTCGGCCTGCACACCCGGCAGGGACGCAATCAGAATGTAGGGGCTGGTGCTGCCCGCCGCCCGGTAGTTGGCCGGCAGGTTGAGAATCTTCTGCGATCCAAACGACGAGGAGATCGTCTGCGTCTCGGTCGTGATCGCGCCGGCATTGGCCGTAATATCGACCGTCGCCGTCACCTGCCCCGTCCCCAGCGCGGCATCGATGCGCAGCGTCTGCCGCGCCACCAGCGCCACCTCCGAGGTGTTGAAGGTCTGGAAGCCCGTCGCGGTCACCTCGATCCGGTGCCGCCCCGGCTTCATGTTGACCGCCTCGTAATCGCCATTCTCGTTGGTCTGGACGGTCCGCACGGTGTTCTCATCAGTATTGATGATCTTCACCGTCGCCCCGGGAACGACACTTCCCGACGTATCACGGACGGTGCCGAGAATCGTCCCGAAGATCGACTGCGATGCCGCAGGCAGTACGGCGCCGATCAGCAACAACGCCACCGCCAGTGGCGCCATTGACCTCTTTATCCAATTCATTTTGGTCTCCTTGGTCGAGGGTAAAATACCAGAATTATTCCGCCTCTCTTGTCTTCAAATCCCCTTGTACGAGCGAAGATCAGGGCGGTGCTCATTTCAGAATCTTGAAACGCCAGAAACTTGAAACGTGGTTAACAAAATTGGAATATTTCACAAAAGTGTGCTGCTGACAAGTTAATTCAAGTTTAAGGTTTTTTGGGATGAGCCTCGTCCCGGCGCGCCGCTTCAGCCCCCCCAGAAATGGCGAAAGGGTGGGAGAGATCGTAATCGACTCCCCCACCCTCGTTGCCTAACTCACCGCCGATCTCTACCAGAGCAGCTTGATCGCAAACTGCATCTGCCGCGGCGTGTTGGCCTGCGAGGTGATCACCCCGAAGGTCGTTGAAGTGACGCTCGTGTTGGGCGAGCCAAACCGTGGCGTATTGAAGGCATTGAGCGCCTCGACCCGGAACTGAACCTTCAGCTTCTCGAGCGGTGAGAACTGCTTGAAGAGCGAGAAGTCGAAGTTCTTCACGCCATCATTCCGCACATCCGGCAGCGTCGCGCTGACATTGCCAAACGTGAACGGAGCGGGCTGGCTGAAGACACTCGTGTCGAAGTACCGGTTGAGCCGCTCATGGACCGGTCCACTCAGCTTCGCACTCTTCCCGTTATTATTCGCCCGCGTCAGCGGATTGAAGAGCCCGGCCGTGTTGCTGGCCGAGAGGCTCAGCGGAGTCCCCGTCTGGAACGTCGTGATGCCATTGAACTGCCATCCACCCAGCACGGCGTCGACAACTCGTGGCGCCGTGGCGCCAAAGCGCCGCCCCTTGCCAAACGGCAGCTCGATCAGGTAGCTGACCACAAACCGGTGGGCAATATCGATATCGGCGAGCGCCCGGCTCTGGCGAATAAAGTAGCTGTCCTGGTGGTTCAACCCCTCCTCGATATTCTTGCCCCAGGTGTAGTTTCCATCGATCTGCAATCCCTTCGCCAGCCGCTTGCCAAAGGTGAGCTGCAGCGCGTGATAGTTCGACGAGTTGCCGCTCGAATAGAGCGGAGTGATGCTCGTAAACTGTGGATACGGACGCAGCAACTGCCCCCGCGCGATCTTCGGGAAGGCGAAGAATCCACTCGTCCCCAGACCGAAGAAGGGGTTGTCGACCTGCTGGTTGAGCTGCGAACCGAGCGAGAGATACTTCGGATCGAGCTGGTTGAGATCGAGTCCGCCCTCACCATTGCGCGAGAGCTGACGTCCTCGCGTCCCGACATAGGCGATCTCGAACGACATCTGCCAGGGCAGTTGACGCTGAATATTGAGGTTCCACTGCTGGCTCCACGGTGAAACCGTATCTTGCAACACCGACTGAAGATTGGCCCCAACCTGGGTCAGCAGCCCATCGGCCGCTCCCGGCAGCCCACGGAATCCAAGCGGATAGGGATTGCGCAACAGGTTGGCCGGAGTGATCCCATCGGTCGTCGTGATCCACGGATACTCGGTCCGGAAACCGAACGGCCCGACCGTTCCCTGCGCCGCCTGATTCGAGGGCCCAAAAATATGCGAATATCCAGCCCGCACCACCGTCTTGTCATTGACCTGGTAGGCGAGGCCAAGTCGCGGGGCGAGGTTGTTCAGATCCTTGATGTACTGGTGGCGCGGTGTTCCATTGACCCCGACAAAGACCACTCCGCCCTTGATCGTCGGAATCCCCGACACCTTGCCCGTCAATGGCGAAACGGCATTCGGATCGAAGTAGTTCATCCGGTTGTACCGCTCGGTACGCGGTGTATCATAGTCGTACCGCACCCCAAGATTGAGG
>JBEAVZ010000365.1:0-2999 GCA_041160645.1 Acidobacteriota bacterium | reverse complement strand
GGCCGCACGAGCGCCGATTTGTGGGTCTTGCAGGGACGCCGGTCCTCGCCGCGCATGCAGATCGTCAATCTTGACTGGACCACCAATCGTCTCCGGAGCCGTTTGACCTCTGACGAGTCGCCCGGCTTACAGGGGATCTTCTATGACCGCCCTTCCGACCAGATCCTGATCAGCGCAACGATGCCGGCCAGGCAGGGTAGTCGCAGCCGTGTCCGTCTGCTGCGGGCCACTGCCAAGGCCAGCAAAGCGGAGACGGTCGTCGACAGTCTTGGTCAGTTCATTGCCGGATCGATGGCGATCGCTCCGCGCAGCGGGCCGGCGGGTCAGCGCCTGGCGGTCCTGCCCCTTATTTATGACAATCAGGTCGCCCTGGTCGATCTGCTGGCCGACCGGGTCATCGACCGAATCGCGGTTGGCATCGCCCCGTTTGGGGCCGTGATCAATGCTCAGGGTACGGTTGCCTTTGTCTCCAACTGGGGTGGAAGGCCACCACGTCCGGGGGATTCGACGCTTCCGACCGGACTCGATCCCCGGGCGGATCGGGTTGTGGTCGACCGACAGGGGATTGCGGCGACGGGCACCGTCTCGCGGATCGATCTGGTCAAGCGTCAGGTCACGGCGACCATTACGGTCGGCCTGCATCCCACGGCTATGGTCTGGGACGAGACGGCGCACCGGCTCTTCGTGGCCAATGGTAATCAGGAGTCGGTCTCGGTGATCGACACCACGACGTCACGCGTCATTGATACCTTCAACATTCAGCCTTTCGCTGTTCGCGTCCCGGGAATCGCCCCCACCGCGCTCGCCCTGACCGCTGATGGTCGACGTCTCTTTGTCGCCTGTGGCGGGATCAATGCCGTCGCCGTTCTTGATGCGCGGTCGGGACGCCTCGAGGGACTGATCCCGACGGCCTGGTATCCCAACGCCCTGGCGGTCAGCCCCGATGGGCAGTATCTGGGCATCGCCACCCTTCTGGGGCCTGGCTCCGGTTGGGATGGTGATCCGCGCCAGCGCTTCGTGCACGCTTACCGCGGGTCGGTCAGCGTCGTGCCGCTGCCTGATGCCGCCCAGCTCGCCAGCTATACGACAGCGGTTCTCGAGAACAATCACATGGCCCTCCCAGCCAGCCGTTCCGTTTCAGCCTCCGCGCGGCGCGCCTCACCGCCTGCCGCCCAGGCGATTCCGCGTCGCGCCGGAGATCCATCGCCGATTGAGCACGTCGTCTACATCATTAAAGAGAACCGCACCTACGACCAGCTCTTCGGCGACCTCCCGAAGGGGAATGGCGACCCCTCATTGGTTATGTTCGGCGCTGACGTCACACCCAACCACCGGCGCCTGGCCGATCAGTTTGTCCTTCTCGACAACTTCTATGCCACCGGTGGAAACAGCGGAGATGGTCACCAGTGGCTCACCCAGGCCAATGAGACCGACTACTGCCTCTGGCCTGGCTATGCTGGTCGCAGCTATCCATATGATGGAACCGATCCAATTGCCTATTCTGCTGGCGGCTTTATCTGGGATGCGGCGCTGCGGATGAAGAAGAGCGTCCGGGTCTACGGTGAGTTCGCCGGACGAATGCCTGAGGACAACCCGGCGATTCGCGCCAATCTGCTCAAGCGCTGGCGGGATGGCGATGACTTTACCCGTGACTGGTTTATTACCGCTCCGCTCGAACCACTCAACAAGATTCTCGCCCGCAATTTCCCACCCTATACCCAGGCGATTCCGGATGTCGTCCGCGCCCAGATCTTTCAGGCCGATCTCCGGAAGTGGGAGACGGAGGGGAAGATGCCCAACCTGGTCATCATGCTTCTGCCCAGCGACCATACCCGGGGGGCGACCCCGGAGTACAGCACCGCCAAGGCGATGGTCGCCGATAATGATCTGGCCCTCGGCAAGGTGGTTGAAGCGCTCTCCCATTCACCCTTCTGGAAGAAGATGGCTATCTTCGTCGTCGAAGATGATGCCCAGGCTGGGGTCGATCACGTCGATGGCCACCGCACGGTGGCCCTGGCCATCAGCCCGTGGATCCGGCGCGGCTTTGTCGATTCAACCTTCTACTCCCACCCCAGCCTGCTCAAGACGATCGAGCTGATTCTCGGGTTGCCCTCGCTCTCCCTCTTTGATCTGATTGCCAACGATCTGCGAGCCAGTTTTACTGATCAACCTGACTTTACCCCATATACGCACGAGCTTCCCCGTCAATCGATCTTTGACGTCAATCCGCGCCTCTCGGCATTGCGAGGTCAGGCTCGACGTGACGCCCTCGACTCGCTGCGGATGCGCTTCGATGTTCCCGATGCGGCGCCGACCGAGAAGCTGAATCGCATTGTCTGGCGCCAGGTTCGGGGATACCAGACACCCTATCCAGCGGTGAAAAGGGCGATATTTGCCCCGATGTCGATCGATAAGGATGAGGATGAGGATGAGGACGAAGAGCGAGAGGGGCGGGGAAGGCGATCGCCCCGCTGAGGGGCGGTTCCGGACGGAGTAGCACAGAGACTTAAGGCGCGGTCCGGCCAAATCTGACTATTAGTTTATCGAGTCCGGGCTGGCCGCTCCGGCCGCGGAAGTATTGACGGTGGGCGACGAGGATCAGTTCCCCGCGAATTCGCTGGCCAGGGAAGCGAAAGGGGCCTGTGCCGATGGGATTGGTCGCCTGGTGACGGTTCGTCCCCTCCGGGATGATGCCGATCGCGGCAATCTCGACCGGCAGCTTTGGGCACGGAAGAGCGCATCGAAAAACGACCGTCCGGGCGTCCGGGATCTCGATTGCTCTCAGCCCGCCAATCTTCCGGGGCGACGGCTCACCCGACGCATCTTCAGCAAAGAACGTCTCGAAGCTGTATTTCACATCCAGTGAAGTCAGAATCTGGTCGTTGTGAAAACGAACCCCTTCACGCAAACTGAACTGGTGGGTGGTCTGATCCGCCGAGCTCTCAAAACTCTCAGCAAGGTCTGGCGCTGCGACGTCAGCCCCCTCCACCCCTTCCACC
>JBEAVZ010000339.1:0-5921 GCA_041160645.1 Acidobacteriota bacterium | reverse complement strand
AGGTAGAAGTAGGTCATTCCATGTTCGACTTCGAGCGGAGTGATCGAGTAGGTGACCGGTTTGATCGCCTGGTCGTTGCCGAACTGGAGGTTGAGAATCGCGACGAGGCTGGTCCCGGGGGTCACCCCATCGCCCGGACTCTGCGCCGCGTTCAATTCAAGGATCATGGCCCGGCCATCATTCTGGCGGGAGATTTGGACGATCGTTGGTTTGGCGGTGCGGAAGGCCTTCCGTGTCTCGAGCTTGAGCACCGAGACCTTCTGACCGGGATAGGTCTTGCTGAAGGCGCGCATCCATCGTTCGTGATCCTGCAGACCGCCGGACTTCATGCGGAAGACCTGGTCAGTCACATCGGGATCGCTCGCCGCATCGACCTCTAATTGGAAGACGTTGACATTGAGAAAGATCGGACGCGAACCAAAATCGGTTACCTCGGGCGGTTCGGGAGCTTCGGTCGCCGGTGGCGTCTCGGCCGGCTGGCCCGGCGCTGGTTTCTGCTCGGTTTTTGGGGCTGTTTTGGTGGCCGCCTTCTGGCCCACCTTCGATTTTGCCTTCGGGGTTGCCTTCTGGGCCGCAACTGGCATCACCACCAGCGTCAGCAGGATGAAGATCTGCAGGGCGAGACCGGCCAGGTGGGCAGAGTTGGCTTGGTTGGGTCGGCTATGCCGGACATCCCGATCCAGGCTCTTCAGGATCTGTTGGGCTGGGGTATCGGGAGATGTCATTGATCGCAACATGCGGGAGATTCCTCCGGAATACTCAATTATCACTTTCAAATATTCGCTGCCTGGTAAATGCCATCTTCTCATCATTGACCGTGCACCGCAATGAGATGAAGCTGAATGAGGAAGAGGTGGGCCGGATCTCAACCCACCCAATGTCACCTGAACACCTTCTCCCGACAGAGCTACTTGCTGGCGAAGGTTGGGCGCTGTCCGCCCGCCTCCCGGCTCAATTGATCGAGTTGGCCAACGACCGGGGCCGTCTGCTGCAATATCTCCCGGGTCGCCTCGATCGAGGAGAGGAGTGAATCGAACTCATTGGTCAGGTGGTGTTCTGGCATTGGCATGGTCACTACCTGATCGTTGATCAGGTAGAAGAAGTTCTCGATCATCTGCAATTGGGCCTCGATCCGCTTGACGCTCCGCTCGATGTCGCTGCAGGTCAGGAGGCGGCGTTGCAATATTTCCACGTTCTTCTCGTGGAGCCCCCGGGTGGCCTCTTCAGAGGTCAGGACACTCCGCTCCGCCTGGCGGAGCTGGTTTTCGATGGTCTGGCGGTTGACGGAGCGGAGATGGTTTTTTCTGCGGCGGTACTCGTCGAGCAGATCGACATAGGCCTCCCAGGCCGTCTCCAGTTCCTGGAGCGGGGCCAGGTGCGGGTGCGGATTGACCGTCAGCCCGGCCGCTTTCTGGTAGGTGCCGGCAATCTGCCCCTTCATCCAGCTCAGGTACTCGACCGCTTCGCGCTCGCGCGGGTCGAAGCCACGAATCAGTTCCTGCCGCTGCAGTCGGCGCTGGCGGTCATCCCCAAGCCGCCGCGAGCGTCGATCGATCCGCCGGCGGTAGGCGACCGAATTGGGAATGGTCACCAGGTAGAGCCCCTCGGCGATGGCCGTGGCGCCGAGGATCAGGACTGGTTCGACCGGCCCGGCAATGGCGGTCGCGACTGCCGCTATTCCAGCCACGAGGAGTCCACCAATATTCAATGGCTCCTTCAGCGCTGCTCTGACGTAAGAGACCTGCTCTTGCATAGGTTCAGGACTGTCTTCCAGGTGGTTTGCCGGGGCCTTGAACCGCTGCTACTCGGTCAGTCGGCGCGGGGTCGGGGTCTCGAACTCTCCCGAGCTGAGCGATTTGAGCGGGTCACCCGGGTCGACCCGGCGGGTCTCATTCTGTGGAACAAGATTGTTTGAGTTGACCGACGGGGAAGCGATCCCACTCCGTGACCCGTCCGGGAGCATCCCCAGCTGTTGCTTGTAGGCGAGGAGCTTGTCCTCCGCCTCGATGCGGGCGAGATCTTTCTCGATGCTCTGCATCCGGGTGTCAAGACTGCTCGACGCCAGCTCCGCCTTCGCCTCGGCCGCCGCCGCGCGGTTGGCGATCTTCTCGCGCATATCATCGAAGGTCTGGGAATCGTCGCCCATCTGGAATGACGACATGGTCTGGGCCAGCCGCTCCTGCATCTGGGCCTGTCGACTCGCGGCGATCAACTGCATCGCCTCGCCAGTCTTCCGGCGAACCTGCACCATGTAGTTGTCGAGAAACTCGCGCGCTTTGGCCGATGAGACCTTGGCCTGCTCGTGGTTCTGCCGGGCCGTCTCCAATGCCCGCTGGGCCGTCTGCATCTCGCCAATCAGCGCCGTGGCAATATCGTCATGACCGGTGCGGATCGCCGCCTTGATCTTGTTGTCGAGATCGACCAGCTTCGTCTGGTTGGCTTCAATCTCCCGCGCCAGCCGTTTCTCGGTCGCCATCACCTGGGCGACATTGTCGCGCATGCGCGGTACCTGGTCGTTCATGTCGCGAATCAGCTGCTGGAGGATCAAATCCGGATCCTCAGCACTGTCGATGATTCCGCCAAAGATTGATCGAAATAACCGCTTCAGACGAACCCACATGCCGTCTCCTGTCTTTCAATAAAAGTGTTGAGGCTTCAGTTCAGCCAATTTTCAAGCCACGCGAAGGTTGGAACGATGCTTCTGAGCCGCTCTGATCCAGGCGCCGCCTGGCGCTTTCGCGGTGACCATCACGCCGGCTGTCCAGATCGCTCCATTCTGGTGTCGGTGAGAGCTCCGGTTGGCTCCGGCCTGTCGGCGTGACCCGCCGCCCGCCACCGCCGCCCGCCATTAGATACGCCATTGGCGCGGAATGGTTCACAAAAACATAGACCGAAGGGAAGTTTAGCAGGATGAAACAGAATAAGTCCACCACGATTTTTGCTTGCCCACAAATAGGCCCGGAGGCGATGATCGGCCTGATCATCGCCTCCGGAGTTATCGCCGTCCCCGCCCCAGCCGGGGCGAGTCGGGGGGCCTAGAAATTGATCCGCGCCACAAACTGGATCATTCGTCCACCGGGATCGTTGGTCGTCGAGAGATCACGGTAGGCCTGGGTGACCTGACCGAAGGTCTGGGTCCCGAAGCCACCGACCACATTGACGTCGTTGGCCGGGTTGCCAACGATGAAGTTGATATGGTTGAAGGCGTTCAGGAACTCCGCCCGGAACTCGAAGTTGACCGTCTCGGTGATCTTGGTCTTCTTGACCAGGCTCAGATCGTAACGGTCGAACCGCGGTCCGTAGAGGACGAGGTTGGTCGTACCGCACTGACCAGTGAAACCCTCGATGCAGGTCGAGTTGCTGGCCGGTGCAATGTACCGCCCGGTTGGAACGCCGAGCGCGCTGAAGCCGCTGGCGCTGGTCGGACTGACATTGAAGGCTCGGATGGTATTGTCGATGACCTCCTGCGGCAGGAAGTAGGCGACTCGCGCCGCATCATTGAAACGCATCCGGACCATCTTCTGCAGATCGTTGCGCGTCATCCCCACCAACTTGACGTTGCCAAAGTTGAAGGGCGTGCCGCTCTGGACCCGCGCCGCGCCGTGGAAGGCCCAGCCGCCAATGATCCGGTCCGCCACTTCCCCGACATTGCCTCCGAGCCACTGCCCCTTGCCGATCGGCAGTTCGTAGATCCAGTTGACCTTGAAGGTATGCTCGATGTTGAAAGGGGAGACCGTCTTGCTGAGGCGCATGTTGCGCAGCGTCGATGGCTGACCGACAACCGAGGCGCTGCTCGTAAAGGCGTTGGTAAAGGCCCGGGCAAAGACATAGTTGCCCTGGACCAGCAGACCCTTCGAGAGGCGCCGCCGCAGTTCGATCTGGACGGAGTCGTAAGACTGACGGCCATTATTCTCGATCGTCCAGGCTCCACCCAGCTTGCCCGGGTTGACCAGGAAGAAGTTGGCCGGCAGACCGGCGGTGATTCCGTTGTTGCGGAACGTCGCGTTATTGATGAAGTTGCTCGAGAAGGTTCCCGGTGAGGGACCGTTAATTGCCAGTGAATTGACGAAGGTCGCGTTGGCGAAGAGGGCGCTGGCGTAGTTCGAGGCCGTGCCGGCTGCCGAACCCGGCTGACCGGTCATGAAGGCGAGCATGAGCGGCAGCGGCGAGGTGCCGGTATTCGGACCAGCGTAGCGGAAGTGCGTGCCACGCCCGGCGGCGACGTTGGCGAGCAGATTGGCCTGGGCCGCCCCAAACTCGCGCAGGAAGCCATTCTCGATCAGGTTGACTTCGTTGAGGTTGTACTGCTGCCACTGTTTGACCGCCCGGTTGGCGACGTAACGAGCCTCGATAACCGTGTCACGGCTGATCTCGCGCTGCAGACCGATGCTCCAGGACTGTACATAGCCCAGTCGCAGATTGGGATTGATCGCGTTGGCAGAGTTGGTGACAAGGAACTGGTTGGGAAAACTGGGCGCATTCTGGAAAGCCGGCGGACCAAGCTTCGACTGATCCCGGAAGAGCAGGGGGAGGTTGGACCCCACCGGGCTGGGAACCAGGTTGTTGAGCGTGAGGTTCCGGCTCGCGTCGATCGTAATGCCGGGATTGGATCCGTAGATGCTCGTGAAGACGTTCAAGCCCTCCCGATTGTAGGCGATCGAGTACCCCCCGCGGACGACGGTCTGTCCGGCCTCTCCGGTCAGTTTACGGAGCAGCCCGTTCTTGACGTCGGGTGACCAGGCGAATCCAAAGCTGGGCGCGATGTTGTTGAAGTCGGTGTTGAAGGTCCCCTGCCCAACTCCAAGCGAGGTGAAGCTGGTCGGAGTGCCCGTCTGCGTTCCGGGCTTGAAGAGGTTGCCCACTCCCGACACGCCAAAGAGCTGATCCCAGGAGGTCTGGGCGTAGAGATCGTTGAGCGGGGTGAAGGGGCGCTGAACCTCCCAGCGGGCGCCAAAGTTGAGGGTCAGGTTGCTGTTGACCCGCCAGGTATCCGATCCGTAGAAGCCGAACTCGCGCTGCCGCCCGCGCTGCACGTTCTCGCCGAGGTAGGTGTACTGCTTCGACTTCTCATTGAGGACCGCCGCGGCGCTGATCGCCGTCACTCGACCCGTCAGCACGGCATAGATCGCCTGCGCCCGCGAGATGTCGGCCGCGGCTGCTCCCGGGAAGTTGCCGGCCGTGAACATGGCGATGGCCGGGTCGTTTGCGTCCAGACCGAGCGTGATGCCCGGGACCTGGGCCTGACTCCAGCTCCAGAAGTTGATCTGGGTGAAGGTGCCGCCAACGTTGAACGTGTGGGCGCCGCGGGTCAGGCTCAGATTGTCGCTGAACTGCCAGACCGGCGCATTGCGGCGGCTCGGGGTCGTCGAGACTGTCGCTGAGGTGATGCCCGCCGCGCCGATGCCAATGTTGTAGCCGGCCTGGTTGGCGAGGCTTCCGGTAAACTGGCCGCGGTTGACGTTCGGAAAGAAGAGCACCGTTCCACCAGTCAGACCAAACCGCGCCTCGTTGACGATCGTGTTGGTGATGGTTGAGCGGAGCGCGGTCGAGTTGGAGAAGCGGTTCGAGCCCTGGAACCCCTGGTTCGGGAAGTTCGGGAAGGCCGGGTCGGTTCCATTCAGAAAGTCGACCACGCCGTCGAACTTCTGGTAGTTCCAGACATTCTCCAGTTTATGTTTGCTCGTCAGGTTGAAGTCGAGTCGGACGGTCGGGAAGAATCGTGACTGCCCGCCCCGGTTCTGGAAGCTGAAGAGCTCGAGGTTCGGGTCGGTGAGCGGAGTTACCCCACCCTGCGCGGCCGTGCCGCGGATATCCTGGAGCAGCTTGCCAATCACCGGATCGGGAGTTGCCGTATGGTTGTTGGCGGCCGCGAGCTGGTAGAGGTTGACGCTCTGCACGCCACCCGTCGTGTTGTAGCGGAA
>JBEAVZ010000257.1:0-2527 GCA_041160645.1 Acidobacteriota bacterium | reverse complement strand
GTGCTGGAGCTTCCCTTCCTTGTCGATCACAAAGGTTCCACGATTGCCGAACCCCTGCGCCTCGTTGAACAGACCGTAGTCTTTGACGACGGTTCGTTTGAAATCGCTCAGGAGCGGGAAGGTCACCCCAAGATCCTGCGCAAAACGCCGGTTGGCCGGCACACTGTCGACACTGACCCCAAAGATCTGTGTCTCCGTCTCTTCGAATTTGGCGAGATCAGCCTGATACGCCTTCATTTCGCGCGTTCAGCCACCGGTGAAGGCCAGCACGTAGAAGGCGAGCACGACGTTCTTCTGTCCACGAAAGTCGCTCAGCTTGTAGGTCTTGCCATCGGTGCCCGGCAGAGTAAAGTCGGGAGCGAGGTCGCCGACCTTCAGCTTTGCCGCCGCGGGCGGCGCCTGCGCCAGCGCCACGCCACCCAGCGCGGTGAGCAGCAGACCCGCACAACCGGCCAGAAATGCTTTCTTGAGCATGGTCATTTCCTCCATTGAGATTTCCTGAATTCAGGATCAGGCCATCATAGTCCAATGTCATCCGCCTGAAGTCAATGACAACTGGCTGGGGGGACGAAAGGACTGGTAGGTAGGACCGATGGGACGAGTGGGACAAGTGGGACCAGTGGGACAAGTGGGACGAGTGGGACAAGTGGGACGAGTGGGACGAGTGGGACGAGTGGGACGAGTGGGACGAGTGGGACGAGTGGGACAAGTGGGACAAGTGGGATCAATAATAGCAACCAGTCCCACTGGTCCCACCGGTCTTACCAGTCCCACCAGTCCTGCCAGTCCCACCGGTCCCACCGGTCAGGGCGCCTGAATCTTAAAACGCAATTGCCCTGAGCGGGCCGATCATGGGCGGTACTCGCTTTCAAGATTGGCGCGGATCTCAGCCAGCGTGAAGCGGACGGGTTTGAATCGCCCGGCGGCATAGAGTTCCGCCTGATCAACATAGTGGGGTGAGAGCGGATCGGCCGACTGACCAAAGACGAGGGTCGAGCGGGCCTGCAACTGTCGTCCGAACTCGACGACCGCAATGAAGGAGTTGCCGGAGATGCCATAGCGGCGGAGCTGCCCCTTCTCCGGACGGGCGTTGTAAGTGAAGACCATCCCGGCGGCACCAGGGCCGCCGGCCACCGGGTAGCTCGGTTCGCGATCGCTAAAGGGCTCTTCTCCGCTCGTGAAGACACGCTGGAGACGATTGATCGCTCCCCACGGCAGACGCCAGTCGCCAAAATCACGCTGGAGAGCGGCGGCGACCGCTTCGAGGGCTTCGAGGCGGCGGAACTTTTCTCCGGGTGCCGCGGCGCCTGGCCCCTCGCCGCGGAGGGCAATCCCGAGGTCGCTCCCCTGCCCGTTCCGGACTCGTTCGAACCAGAGAAGAAAAAGGGTGGTCGGCGCTGAGTCGATCCTCGCGACCCGGTCCCAGGCTTTCAAGTCGAGCAGCACCGGCTTGATCTGCTCGGCCCGCGCCTCGTCTTCACGCTTGAGAAGCTCCCACTCGGCGGCAAGTTCCTCGATTCCCCGCGCCGCCTCCTCGACCGTCGTGTCGGTCGCCGCGGTTGTCCATTCTTCAAAGGTAAACTTGCGCCGCCCCTCGAGAATGCGGCGGGAGCTGCGAGCTCGCGCCGTATCCTCCTCGGGAACCATATAGTCCGGATAACGCCGGCGATCCGGATTGCCCCGGCCAGCAGTCATCAGAAAGGGCGTCGAGTTGCAATTCTGCAGGTAGCCGGCCGGTGGATTGAGCCGGTTCGGCAGCTCGTCGAGGCGGTGGTACCCCTGCCACTCGGTTCCCGTCTGACTTCCGTCGACCGGCTTTGACCAGTCTGGTCCGAGCGGACGTCGCGGCATGGCGTTGCCGTGGACGTAGTAGATCTTGCCGGTACGATCGGCATAGAGGGTGTTCGAGCCGGTCAGGGCGACCCGGGCGAGCGCCGCCCGAAATTCGGTGAAGTTGCGCGCCCGATTCATGGCCACCCGCTGGGCAAGTTCCCCGCCCTCGGCGAGCCGGGCGACGCGGGCCGCAACAGGGCGACCATTCAGCTCGCCAATGATTGGCCCGTGATGGGTCCGGCGGAATCGGTAGCGGCGAGTCTCGAGGCCCGCCGCGGTCTTCACCTGGATCGACTCCTCCCATTCAGTGGCCGTCCGGTAGCCAGCGCCGTAGCGATAGTCGAGCGGCGCCCCCGCCCGGTCGAAGGTCTCGAGGTAGCCATCGACCGTATCGGCATAGTTGTTGGTATGGCTCCAGCCGAGATTGGCCGTGAATCCGGAGCGGATGTAGGGAGTGCCAAGGATGGCGAATCCATAGACATTGAGCCCTTCCTCGCTGTGGAGATGGGCCTCGTAGCGTTGTCCGCCCCCAAAGAAGCCGACGTGCGGATTGATCAGCAGCATGGGATTGCCGGTCGCACTCTTCGCCGGTCCGATCGCCCACATGTTCGACCCCTCGGCGGGATCGATCGAGATAGTTCGCTCGATCGCCAGCAGACTCTCGAGCCTATCCAATCCTTCCGGCCCATCGGCA
>JBEAVZ010000237.1:0-19583 GCA_041160645.1 Acidobacteriota bacterium | reverse complement strand
GCCAGTGACTCCATCATCGGCTCACGCTCCGGTCGACTGCCGATCAGATGGACTTTGGCTCCATAGAGACGGTCAACGTGGAGACTCGCCGGCGCGCTTCCCGCATATGACACTGCCGCCGGATTGAGAACCAGCGCACACTCCAGCCCCACCCGCGCACAGAGCGCGGCGGTCACCCGGGCATGGTTCGACTTCACCCCGCCGCAGGTGATGACCACCTCGGCGCCATCCCGCTTCGCGGCCGCGAGCAGATACTCCAGCTTCCGGACCTTATTTCCGCCAAAACCCGGGCCAAGATAGTCGTCACGCTTGATCAGAATTCGCGGCCCGCCGCCGAGCGCCGCCCGCAAACGCGGCAACTCCTCGATCGGCGTCGGCGCATGGCTCAGGTCGAGCCGGGGAATCTCCTCCAGACGACCGCGGGCCCGACTTCTCTGCTCATCGTTGATCATGCTCGACATTGTGCGACAGACCCGACCAATTTGCCAATGGCCCGCTGGTCCCGCGCCTTCCCTCCCCGGGCTTTTGAAAAGTGGCTTTTTACCAGATCAGAGCCAGTAGGACCGGTGGGACCGTCAAGACAACCGAGCGGGGCAAGACAAGCGGAGAGATTACCCCTTGCTGTCCGGTCAACAATGGCTATCGCCCGCCCAAATGGCATCCCCAATGACCGGAACTCTGAGCCGCCGAGCGAGCCGTTTTGGATGCGTCCCTCCTCACGGGCGACCGACCCGGGAATTCACGCTCCACCAATCGATGCCCGACCAGCCTCCCGTCCAGACAAAAAATTGCGGTGAGTCCGGAGACTCACCGCGCAGTAGTCCATCAACTAAGCACCAGCTACGGAAGTAACTCGTTTGATCCGGCCGTCTTACTGTTCACGGCTCGAGATCGAATAACTGATTCCAATGATGAAGGTGTTCTGATTTTTCAGCGACCCGCCATCGGCATTGGTGAAGAAACTCTTGTTCGAGAGATCGCGACGGAACTCGAAACGCGTCAGGAGATTGTTGACCAGCTTCACCTCCTGGGTCAGCGTCAGCCCCTTCAGGGTCTGCGCTACGCCGGTGCGGAGCCCCTGGGGATCATCGAGAACCTCAAAGCGCGGCGAAAAGGCGAAGCGGTTGTTGAATGAATACCTGAAGAGCGCCGAGATGCCCTTCCAATTCCCCCGGTTGCCGTCATTGTCTCCATCCGACCCCGCGACAAAGTTTCCAAGCAGGGTCAACTTGTCATTGACGACATAACTCGCCACCGTGTCCGCGATGTGCCGCCAGTTGTCGCGATTCGAAACGGCCGGCACGTTGGCCAACGGCGCTTCCGGACCGCCAAGGTAGGTCTGGGTCAGCGCGAACTTCTTCGTCGGCGTCAGGCTCAGCTGGACGCCTGTCGTCTTGCCCGCCAGCTTGTTGCGGTTGTTCTCAAACATGTTGTCCCAACCGTCAAAGAGAAAACCGGTCACCGCCACCTTGTCGTTGACGGCATACTTAGCCCGCATTCCCATGTGATAGTAGGGACCGTATGTAAACAGGAAACCCCGCGAATAGTTGAAATTGTCCTTGGTGTCGATCACCTCGGCGCCAATCGGGGTGTACATCTTTCCAAAGTCGATCGTCAGCCCCTTCCCGATGGGCGCGACATAGCTGACATAGGCCTGCAGAAGATGCTTGGTCGCCTCGTTCCGCTGGTAATCGCTGACCGAGATGATCCGGTCGACCGTCTCGCCAAGTCCAACGTCGAGCCGGAAGCCGAGCGGACTGTCGGTCGTCGCCGCTTTGTTAAGACCGATCCGCGCCATCTGGAGACTGAACGAATTGTGGCGCACGTCGAAGGCCCGGCCCTGGGTGAACATATCGACCTGGTTGCTGTTGAAGCTGTAGTAGCCATCAACGATCCCGGTCACCTCGACATCCTTCAGAAACTTGATGAACTGGTTGGTCTGCTTAGCCTCCTCCTGGAGGACCGTGACCTCTTTCTCCAGCTTTTCGATCGCCGCCGGCATAGCGGCAACGGCCGTCGGAGCGGCAGCTGAAGCTGGGGCGGCCCCCGTCAGCTTAGCCAGTCGATCCTCGAGAAGGCGAATCCGCTCCTCGAGCACCGTGACCAGTCGCGCCACCTCGGCATCGGTCAGGGTGACCGGCTTCGTTCCGGCGTTTCCGACCGCCACCGACCGGCCGACCTCGACCGTTGATGACGGCGAGACCTGCGCGCGCCCTGTCAGGCCGACCGCCGCGATCAAGATCAGCATCCCCGCCAGTCGCCCGACGTGACTCATCCCAAATTTCCGCCCCTCCAACACTCCGCTCAAATTAAATCTGTTCGATCTCAACATCTCTGCTGCCTCCAGTCTTGATACCCGGAGGGATCTGTCAGGCGGCGCCACGGCTTGAATGGTCTCAAAGCCGCGTTATACACTCACTGACGATCCACACGGGTGATGTCCAGTTGCCTGTCGTGGTTCACGAGAGGGGGGAGACTCGGCGATGTGCCAGCATCGCTGGTATGGTCTTCCCCCTTTGCCCTTCCTAACCCGGCCACAAATTTGAGATGCTGAGGATTGAGCATCCCAAATTTATGGTTGGGTCAGTCGATTCCTATACTGCGTTCAAGCCATGCTCCCCAGTCCGGATGCGGATCGCCTCCTCGACGGGCAGAACAAAGATCTTTCCATCGCCAAATTTGCCAGTCCGGGCGGTCTTGACGATCGACTCGACAACACCCTCGACAATCTCATCATCGACGACGACCTCAACCTTGACCTTGGGCACGAACTCGACCTTGTATTCACTGCCCCGGTAGACTTCGGTATGCCCTTTCTGTCGACCGAACCCCTTGACCTCACTAATCGTCATCCCCTGGACACCGAGGGCCTGGAGTGAATCCTTGACCCCTTCCAGCAGATGTGGGCGAATGATTGCTTCAATCTTCTTCATGATCTCTCCTTGAAATTGGTTCAGTTGATGCTCACCACACGCACCTACTCGTGGACAATGTTAGCGGCCGCGCTGACCGACGAACCATTTGACGGTACGGACAACGTCGCCGAGGAGACATAGTCGAAGTCGAGGTTGTATCCCTCTTCACCGTGCTGGGAGACATCGAGTCCGAGGGTCTCATTCTCGCCACTGACCCGCACCCCAACGAGGAGATCGACCACCTTCAGAATGATCCAGGACGCGACCATTCCAAGAACAATCGCAATCAGCGCCGCCAGCAACTGATTGAGCACCTGTTTCCCGTTGCCCTCGAGCAGCCCGCTCGGCAGCGCGTTGCCGGCCTCGTCCTTGAAGACCGTGTTGACGGCGCTGTTCGCAAAGACGCCGGTCAGAATCGCGCCGGTGAAACCGCCCACGCCGTGAACGCCAAAGGCGTCGAGCGAATCGTCATAACCAAGCCGCTTCTTGAGCTCGGTCACCGCGACAAAGCAGACCACGCCGGCAATGAAGCCAATCAGCAGCGCCGACATCGGCGTCACAAACCCGGCCGCCGGGGTAATGCCGACCAGCCCGGCCACCGCCCCCGAGATGCCGCCCAGCACCGTCGGCTTGCCAAGCCTGATCCACTCGATCAGCAACCAGCCGAGCGCTGCGGACGCCGCTCCGAAATGGGTCGTCACAAAAGCGTTCGAAGCCAGACCGCCAGCCGCGACGGCGCTGCCAGCATTGAAACCGAACCAGCCCACCCAGAGCAGACAGGCTCCGATGACGCTCAGCACCAGGTTGTGCGGCATCATCTGCATCTTCGGATAACCAAGGCGCTTGCCAAGATAGATGGCGCAGACGAGGGCCGAGAATCCTGACGAGATGTGGACCACCGTGCCGCCCGCGAAATCGAGCGCCGGAATCTTTCCACCGAGGAAGGCGTTGAGATATCCACCATCACCCCAGACCATGTGGGCGAGCGGGAAGTAGACGACGACGGCCCAGAGCGTGCAGAAGAGCAACATCGCCGAAAACTTCATCCGCTCGGCAAAAGCTCCCGTGATCAACGCCGGGGTGATGATCGCAAACATCAGCTGGAAGACCATGAAGGTCAGATGCGGAATCGTTGCGGCGTATCCGGAAGGCGCGGTTCCCACCCCTTTCAGAAATAGGTAGTCGAGACCACCAATGAACGGGCTCCCTTTGGCAAAGGAGAGGCTGTAGCCGATGAGCGCCCAGAGAACCGTCATGACTGCCATCATGATGAAACTCTGCATCATCGTCGCCAGGACATTCTTCCGACGCACCAGTCCGCCGTAGAAGAGCGCCAGCCCTGGCCCTGTCATCATCAGCACCAGCGCTGAGCAGACCAGCATCCAGGCATTGTCGCCAGCCGTCTGCGCATTGCCGATGGCTGCCTCCGCCGTTGCCAAACGCTCTTCAACCGTCTGGGCCGCCGCTGGAAGAACGGCGAGCATCGCTGTTGACAGAACGCTTACCCCGTGACCAATAATCCTCTCCTTAGACATGATTGGGTATCCTCTAGTTAGGTTAGATACGAAATATATTCGCAGTGTTATACCGCTTCCGCACCATGATCGCGCAGCGCCTCCTGCAGCGCCTGCTCGATCTGGGGCAACGATTGATCGGCCAGCTTTTCACCGGCATCATTGACAACGTAAAA
The DNA here is from genome assembly GCA_041160645.1 of Acidobacteriota bacterium. Lineage (GTDB taxonomy): Bacteria > Acidobacteriota > Blastocatellia > RBC074 > RBC074 > CAIOZW01. The sequence continues at coordinate 14,978 of JBEAVZ010000237.1, read as the reverse complement.
AATATCGAGCGCCAGATGCTTCTCAGTCGCCACCTTGGCAAAGACGATGTCCAGCCCCAGGCTGGCCAGCGTGCTCGAGATACGGTAGGCGAGGCCCAGCCGATCGCTGACCCGCACCTCGAGAATCGTGCTCTTCTCGGACGACTCCTGATCCCAGTTGAAGCTGACCGGAGTCGAGATCTGGTGGCGACGTTTCCGAAACCGTGAACTGTTCTGGGAACGCAGGCGGCGGTCGACCGCCGTCGCGACGTCCCACTCACCATTCAGGGCGCGGGTGATCGCAAAATCGATCTGCTGCCAACGGGCCGGATCGGCAATCGGTTCGCCGGCCGTGTCGCGCACCTTGAACGAATCGATCGCGACGCCATCCGCCCGCGTATTGAGATGGACGCTCAGAATGTTGACCCCCTGCGCCGTCAAGGCGCCGGTCACTCCGGCGAGAAGCCCCCGCCGGTTGGGAGCGCTCAGATGGAGATCCGTGCACCGCGTCGGGAGATCGACCTTCCAGCTCGTCCGGACCGCCTGGGCGTTGAGCCGCTTGATCAGCCGCAGATGCTCGATGATCGTCACCGGGGCCGTGTATCGACCATAATCGGCCGGCAACAGGTCGAAGTGGCGCCGCACCTCGTCCTCATCCATCTCACAAACGAGGGACTTGGCAAGCAGTTTGATCAATGATTCGCGGGCCCGGGCCGACTCCTCCCCCGGCGCCAGCACATCCTTCGTCCGCTGGTAGAGTTCCCAGAGCAGCGAATCCTTCCACTCACTCCAGACACCGGGCCCAACCGCGTTGATGTCGGCATAGGTCAGGAGCGTCAGCAGATTGAGCCGTTCGATCGTCCCGACCACTGCGGCAAAATCGCGAATGACCTTCTCATCCGAGAGATCCCGCCGCTGCGAAATGTGGGACATCGCCAGATGCTGACGGACCAGGAAGACCACCCCGGCGGCACGCGACGCGTCAAGCTGCCATCGCTCACAGAACGCCTCGGTGATCCGCACGCCCTTCTCGGTATGCCCACCGCCGAGCCCCTTCCCGATGTCGTGAAAGAGCAGACCCAGGTGCAGAACGAGCGGGTCACCCACCGTCCGGTAGAGTTCACGGTAGCGCTCCGTCGACTTCCCCCGTGACTCGGCAAGCTCGTCGAGCACTTCGAGGGCGCGGAGCGTATGCTCATCGACCGTGTAACGATGGTAGAGGTCGTGCTGGACCAGACAGGTCACCCGCCCAAACTCCGGCAGCACCCTCCCCAGAAAATCGAGGTTGTGCATCAGCCGCAACCCGCGCGCGACCTTCCCGGTCGCCCCCATGATCCGCAACAGCGCCTGGCGAACCTCAACCCGCGTCGCGTCCTGATCGGCCTCACGCGGCGCGACATCGCCTTCAAGCAGCCCCCTCACCGCGGCCTGCAACGCCGGACTCAGCCCCGAACCGGTCGCCTGGGCATAACCGAAGGCCAGCATCGCCCGCGCGCTATCGAGCCCGCCGGCGCGCTCGTCGAGGTCGAGAACCCCGTCGCGCATCACAAATCCACCCACCGCCGGTTCAATCCGGCGCCGCTTGAACCAGCGACGCTTCTCGTGGCGGTTGACCAGCTGATCGAGATGCCAGGTCGTCAAGGCATTGAGGCGGCGCGCGCGCAGGTAGTAGTCGCGCATAAAGAGCTCCGAGGCCTGCGAGTGGGGCGTGTCCTCGTAACCAAAGCGGGGCGCCACCTGCTGCTGCAGCCCGAGTGAGAGCACATCCGTGTGCCGACCCGTCTGAAAATGGAGATCATTCCGAATCCGGAGGGTAAAATCATAGGCTCCGCGCATCTCCCGTCGATCGGCCTCGCTGATCAATCCAGCCTCGACCAGCCCGCCCAGCCCGCGACTCCCCTCGCCGATCCGGCCCGCCCAGCTGAGCGTCTGCAGATCGCGCAGACCACCCGCCGTCTCCTTCAGATTGGGCTCCTGCAGGCAGACCACCCCGCCGTGGGCGCGGTACCGCTCCGTCCGGTCCTCTATCAACTCGGTCAGACAACCGACCGGATTCTTCTCGAAGACCTCCCGGTCGAGGCGCTTCTCAAGGGTCCGCAAAAGGCTCTCACTGCCCCAGACCAGCCGCGCATCGATCAGTGAATGGCGCGAGACCCGATCCTCCTGCGCCATCGCCAGGCACTCCGCCAGTGAACGGACACTGTGGCCAACCGTGAAACCGGTGTCCCAGAGCAGGTAGAGCAGCGCCTCGTTCAACCGCTTCATCGCGGCGAGGTGCGCCTTCTCCGGATAGAGAAAGAGAATATCGATATCCGACAAGGGCGAGAGCTCGCGTCTCCCGTATCCGCCCAGCGCCACGATGGCCAGCGAGCCCTCACGACCCTGCGCGTCGCCGCCCGGCTCGATGCCGGGATTCTCCCGCAGCACCGTCTCCGCGAGGTGCTGGATCAAACGGTCGACGATCAGACTCCGCGCGGCAACGATCTGCGGCCCGTCAATTCCGTGACGGTGGCGCAGGTGCAGCCGGTTGTTCTCAATTCCAACAAACCGCCTTATCGCCCCGAGCCGCTCTTCGCGATTCTCACCCTCTTCGGCCAGACGCAGCTTGTAGTCGATGTGATTTTCGATTTTTGCCAGATTGATCTCCATCTAAACCACTTCCTCCGACCTGACGAACTGCGCCGACGCTCTCCACTCCACTTTCAAGATTGAATGTGCCTTGTACAGATTGACGTCGCTACCTGACTTGCCATCTGACTAGATGACTACCTAAACTCTGTTTCGCACACATTGTATTTGCAACTACAATGCCACAGGCTTGAAGAAGCGCATCAAAGACCACGACAACCCGTTAACCCTATACATATCAACAGTTCAGCCGCCCCTTCGCTCCTGCAAAGACATCTTCAGTTGACAACATTTTTGTAGGATCACCGGATGACTCATACAATTTTGCACGAACGAGCCCGCCCGCCCGTCAAACGTCTTCAGCCTTTTTCACCTCACTGCTTCACCATCACCCCAACGATGGCCATCTGATTCGACGCGCCACCTCCCCAACCATCGATTGAGCAATCCTCCTCTCGGTCCGGCTCCGCGGCCCCCCTCACCCTCGGGCCCTTTTGGGCACTCCACGCCAGAGGCGGACCTCTGGCGTGGAGCGTCATTGATGACCAAACCTCGAAATCCGCCTATTTTGTAGCTAACCTGCAAGGACTACACAATTTTGTATGATCGAGTCATCTTCATGCCATTTTCGTAGCTCTCTTGACCAGCCCCAGCCGATCCCCCCCCAAAAAAAATAACCGGGCGAGATCCTTCACTGGTGAAGGTTCCCACCCGGCATCGTCTTGAGTCTCCTGCCTCGTCAAGCTTGGACTGAAGACACTCTCAGGATTTGCAGTCTCGTCAGCGACCGCTGAGGTAATTGAGGTCGAGAGAGAGAATCTGAACCGATCCCTGCCTCCTCTCAACTCCGGACTTCTCGCGCGAGAAGCCGCAGATAGATCTGGCCAGCTTAAATGGCTGGAAATACCGGCACTGTATAAGTCACGGCATCGGTTGTGGTGAGGACGTGAAGATTATGGCCCTGATTGAAACCACCAGGACTGAAATTGATCATGGCCCCACCAAGGCCCTGCGTCTCTCCGGCCGAGAACTTCATCCACCCGGTACGCCCGGCTGGAATCACTGCATCATATCGAGGCGCTGTTCGGGGAAAGTTGTTGCCGAGAATACCACGCAACTGACAAGTTCCACCGGTGAGGCTAAAGCTGGCCGACATCTCCGCGTCATCGTAGAGTAATCCGAAGAGGGCCCCCAATCTCCCCGCTCCAACCGCCAGATCGCCACCCAGACGGTTGACAATCAGCATGGTCGAGTCGCCTCCGGCGCGTGAAGGAAGCGAGTCGATCGCCAGCGTGCGCGGCAACTGGTCATACATGACACCGTCAAAGCGGAGCGTGGCAAAGATCGTACTCGAATCACAGCCCCAGACCGCCAAGTTACTCGGCAGAGCAGCCACGCCATAGGCGGAGAGATTCGCTCGGTGCCCACTCTCGAACTTCACATATACCCCACCAAGCAGGTCGTTTGCCACGATCGGACACCCTGTCTCATTGGTCGCCACGGCCACAATGTACCCGGTCGCTCCCGGATCGATATCGCTTGCCAGCATACTCAGCGTCTGGTTTTGGGTCAGCGTCACAAACATATCGGCAACCGAGCAGTTGGTACCGTCGATGAAGAAGAGATGAACGTAGGTCTTATGGATGGGGTTAATATTGGTCAGCACAATTCGCGTGTCCTGCTGACCTGTTGTGACCGTCGAGGTGTACAGATTGAAGATCAGCACACTTCCCGCTCTCTGCCCGGACGTGGAGACCGCCTCGGGGATGACAATTCCGGCCCCTGGGGGAGGGGCGCTCCGCACACTGCCATTTAAACTCACCGTACCAATGGCCGCTGGCGAGAAACGGGCCACTCCAAACATTGCCATATTTGGCTGATTACTGAGCTGCCATTCGGAATCAATAATTATCTGACCGTTACTCAATATTGTTAAGTTATTGACTCCATTACCTGTTCCCAGCGTTGCCGCGTTCCCCAAGAGGCCGGTGGGGAGTGAGGTGTCGAGCGTTCCATCAGAATTCAAGCGGGCAAAGCCAATCGGGGTCATCGCCACTCCATTGAAAGTGGAGAACCATCCTCCAATGTATATCTTTCCATCCGCCGCCAGACCTACACCGAGAACATTCGAATCAGCACCAGCCAGACCGTTCCCAAAAGTGGCGTCGACACTGCCATCGGTGTTGAGTCGGGCGACATGGCCGAGAGGGGTTCCGTTGACGGTGGTGAAGTCCCCCACCATGATGATCTTGCCGTCCGGCTGAAGGGCCATATCCAATGTTGGCGTATTGGGACCGGCGAGACCGTTGAGAAATGTCGTATCGAGGGTGCCCGTCGCCGTCAGCCTTGCAATCCCATTTCGTGCGACACCATTGACAGTCACAAAAAATCCACCGATCAAAATATTACCGTCGGCCTGAATCCTGATCACATATACAACAGATCCCCCAAGCCCCCCTCCCACACCAGCCATACCGGTGGCAAACGATGTGTCGAGAGCTCCGCTGACATCGAGCCGCGCGATGCCTCCCCGTGCCAACCCATTGTAAGAGGTAAATTCCCCCCCGATGAGGATCTTTCCATCACTCTGAATCGCAATCGATCGGACGAGCAGATCCGGTCCTTGTCCACCACCATTGAAGGTTGTATCGGTACTGCCACTACTCTCCAAACGGACAAGATTATTGGTCAACACGCCGTTTACCTGAGAAATGTCTCCCCCGACAAGTATCTTTCCGTCGCTCTGCACGGCAATGGCATAGACCGTATCGACCTGTGCAAACGAGACATTGAAGGTGTTGTCAAGAGTACCATCAGCGTTGAGTCTGGCCAGGTTGGTGAGATTCTGACCGCCAATCTGAGTAAAATGACCGCCGACCAGGATCTTGCCATCACTCTGAGCAACTATTGCTTCAATTGCTCCATTGGCAGATGTATCTCCACCGGTCCCGAATGCCGGGTCGGTTATCCCTTGGGCAAGGGCACAGGTTGAGATAGAGAGAAGTGAGAGGGTGAGGGTAAGGAGTGTCTGATGAAGGTGTGTGATAGTCTGCTTGTTCATTTAATTAATTTGGTCTTCTCTATTTTAAAATATCAACGTTCATTCACGCATTGGTGAGAATTGCATCTGGCTCGCTCGTTCCAACGCGAAAAGAGTTCTCATCCACAACTCAAAATAGCCAGGATAACTGTCTCCACATTGGCTGCCGAATAACCTGAAGGCAGGGTCAGAAGTGTCGAGAACTCACCGGATCGTGAGTAGACCAGTGAATGAAGCTCGAGGTGGAGAGACGTCTCGTTGCTCCGACACTCGACGACTGGCCATTGTAACTGGCTAGCTTAACAGGCCATTGTACTTCTCTCAGAATCAAGGATACCGAAGTCTGAATCCTCGATACCTGCCAAGGTACGCTCCACCCAAACCATTGTCAATTATGGAGGCTCTTCAAACAGACGCTTAGGATTTATTAATCAGCCCCTTCCGCACCAAAGCAGAACCTGATCGAGATCGGGGGTTACCCTCTCCCGCATAAAGAAAACGGGAGCAGACCTTCGTGAACTCGAGCAGGTCTGCCCCCAATCATAAACATTGCCAGAGGCGTGGATTCACCAGAAAGAGTTTAGAGATCTTGTTCCACCAGGTCGACACCGGTTTGGGTGAGGACAAAGGACGGTCTGGCAGAGTCTGAAACCTCTCCATCACCAAAGAAGATACCTGCTGCGACCTTGATCGAGCCACTCGTGTCGTGCCTGGTGAGGAATATTGCCTACTCCTTGAAAGACACGCACAACTGTCACAGGTATCGGGGTGGCGCAGTCTGCACCAGCAGACGGCCCTCTCAGTTGCCTTTCGGCACAGCCTTGACAAAAGCCCCCTGCCATTCGCGCATGAGGCTCCGCACAAACTCGATCTCCTGTTTCTGCTCGTTGGTCTCGAGCTGGGCGATGTACTTGGAGAGGAGTTCGCGCAGATTGGTCTCATCGGCGGCGTCGACCGGGACGATGCGCACCTCGGCCCCCTTGGCCAGGCGGCGGCGGAGGGCATCCTCGTCGAGGCCCATCGCCTCGTCGAGTTTGAGATAGACGACTCCGCCAGTCATCCCGGAACAGAGCCACGGGCCGGGGTCGCCGAGAACGAGCCCGCGACCGCTCGTCATATACTCAAAGGCAAAGCCCTTGATATTGGCGCGCGAGGCGATGCATCCGAGGTCGTCGCGGAGCGGCTCTCGAATTCGTCCGGCAATGATCAGATCGGCGCCGGAGAGGCGGATGCCGGCGCGGGAGTCGGCGTCGCCCTGGACGATCAGGGTTCCGCCCTGCGCTCCATAGCCGAAGCACTTGCCAACCGCCCCGTCGACGCGGAGCCCGTTGTGGTTCATCCCCTTGAGGATGGCGATCGTTCCGCCACAGCTGCTCTTCGCCGCGCTGTCCTGAACGCCTCCCTCGACGAAGATGTCGACCCCATCGATATTGTAGGCGCCGAGACCGTTGCCGGTAATCGAGCCTTCATTGAAGTTGAGGACGGCCCGCTTGAAGTGGGTCGGCAGCTCGCCCTCGTAATTGGCGCGGGAGAGCTTGCCCGAGAGGTGGGTTCCGAGAGACCGATCGACCGAGGAGACCTTGTCGTCTTCGTAGATGGAGATCGACTTGCCGCTCTCGATCAGATTCCAGATCTCATCGGTGACCAGCTTGGTCAGCGCGGTGCGCGGGCGATGGGCGCGACCGATGTGATCTTCACGCAACTCCTCGGGCTCATACGTCTCTGACGCATCGACTCCGGAGAGGAGGTAGGAGAGATCGATCGACTCGTTGCCGCGACTCTGCTTCATGAGGTCGGAACGTCCGACCAGATCCTGGGTGCGGTGGAAACCGAGCCGCATGGTCCAGAGCCCGATCTCGTTGATCACGTGTCCAAAGAAGTTGACCAGACCGTCGACCGACTTGTCATATTCACGCGGCACGTACTTCTTCGCCCCGCCGGCCAGCGCCTCCTCCGGCGTGATGAAGTGGGCGGTGATGCCGACGTGGCAGGTCCCGGTGTTGCATTCACGGCAGCTCGTGCAGCCGACGGCAGCCATGGCCATGGTGCCAAAGCCGACGCGGTTGGCGCCGAGGAGCATCAACTTGACCACATCAGCGCCGGACTTGATGCCACCGTCGGCCCAGATCTCGACGCGGTTACGGAGCCCGGCGCGGGTCAGCGCGCGGTGGGCCTCCTTGACCCCGATCTCGACCGGCATGCCCACGTGGCGCAGGGCGTGCTTGCGGGCCGCTCCGGTTCCACCATCATATCCGCTGATGGCGATGATGTCGGCGTGGGCCTTGGCAATTCCGGTCGCAATCGGCCCAATGAAGGGGACGGCCGGAATCTTGACCGAGACCTTCGCGTGCGGGTTGGCCGTCTTCAGCTCGGCGATCACCTGGGCGAGATCCTCGATCGAATAGATGTCGTGGTTGTTGGAGGGCGAGAGCAGGTCGATCCCCTTCGGAGTGTGGCGGGTCCGGGCGATCAGATCGGTCACCTTGAAGCCCGGCAGGTGTCCCCCCTCGCCCGGCTTCGCCCCCTGCCCAATCTTGATCTCGAGGAAATCGGCCGAGTTGAGAAGGTGGATATTGACCCCGAAACGTCCGGACGCAACCTGCTGGCCGCGGTACTGCTTATACTTGCCAAGCATATCCGGAATCTCGCCACCCTCGCCGTTCATGGCGATGATCTGCAGCCGCTTGGCCGCTTCGGCATAGGCGCGGAAGGTGATCTCTCCCTGCGATCCAAACGACATGGCCGAGATGAAGATCGGCGCACTGTGATCGAGAATCCGCGTGTCGGCGGAGTTGCGGGTAACGATCGAACGCTCCTGGAGGTCGAGCAGGTGGCGCAACGCCACCGGACTGCTCGACTCGATATCGGAGAGCTTCTGGATGAAATTCTCGTAGCGCTCCTCTTTGCGGGCGACCTTTCCCGCCGCTCCCCAGACATAGGGCTGACGCCGGTATTCGCGCAGCAGACCGGAGGTTCCCGAGAGCTTGCTCACCCCACCCTTGGCCGCCTGGGTGTGACGGGCCTTCAACCGATCGCGCATCTCGAGATCGAGTTTGGCGAGGGTCAGACCGGCATGCTCCGAGCCGCAGTAGTTCTTGATGCCGAAGAGATTGGCAATCTCCGGCGAGAGGCCGATCGAAGCAAAGAGGCGGCCATAACCGTCGACCTCGTGGATCCCCATGGTCGACATGACCTTCTCGATCCCCGTGTGCTGCATCGCAAAGGTGTTGCGGAGCGCCTTGCGGGCCGACTCAAAGTCGGTCGCGTCGCGGAGGGCGACCTCGTACATCGCGTAGGGGCTGACCGCGTCGGCTCCCGAACCAAGCGCAAAACAGATGTCGTGGAGGTTGCGGATCTGTCCGGAGTTGAGAACGAGGCTGCACTGCCGGCGCAGACTCTCTTCAAAAGCGGGCGTCTCATCATCGCGCCCGGTGTGGCTGTTGATCTCGACCGTCACCGCGCAGCCGGAGACGCTCAGATCGATCGTCCGGTTGAGCGCCTGGTCGACCGTCGCCAGCGCCAGATGGGCGTCGACAAAGAGTTCGTATTCGTGATAAGCGCGTGAATCGTCGAGGACGAGGACTGTCGCGCCCTCCTGCACCGCCTCGACCGCCTCGCGAACGATCCGGTCGAGCGCCGCGGCGAGGGTCGTCTCCTCGTCATAGGTCAGATCGACCGTCTTGACCAGCAGCCCGGTCGGCATATCGGCCGGTCCGCTCGACGGGACTCCCGGAATCTGGGTCATGATCTGCTTCAGCCGCTCTTCAGTCGAGAATCCCGGCGTCGCCACCCGACTCGGCGCAAACTGATGGACCAGATCGTCGATCAGGCAGGTGCCAAAATCCTTGGCGACTGTCCGGTGGGCCGTCAGAAAGTTCTGGTCGGTCGTTCCGCCCCCGCCGAGAAGAATCGGCGAACGCAGCTCGATCTGCTGGGCCTTCGACCCGCCTGAACCGAGCGTTGGGCGGCTTCCAAGAAAGACCTTCACTGAGAAGTGATCACCCTCGCGCACCCGGTCGATCGCCGGGTTGGTGACGACGGCGACCCGCTCCTGGAAGAAGTCCGAGAGGTTGCGCCGCACCTTCGAGAAGGCCGCCAGCGGGCCATCGTAACCCAGGCCGCTCAGCGGGTCCTTCCCGGTGACCATGGTCATCAGGTTGTCGACCTCCTCCTTTGTCCACCCCATCGCCGCCAGTGCGTCGGTGGCCGCCAGCGTCCGCTCGATCCGCGTCACCCGCTCCTTCTGCTCCTCTTCAACCGAGAGGGCATCCTCAGGGGACTCATTGACCAGCGGCTCGTCGACCAGCGGATCCTCGGCCACCGTCGGAAGCCCCATCGAGAGGGTCTCCGCCTTGAGAATCACCTCGTTGAGACGGCGAAAATCGTAGCGCTCCGCGGACAGATCGTAGATTCGCCGCTGCATCTCCTGATGCTCATAGACCGTCGCGTCGCCCTGCCCACGGTGAATGACCAGCCCCATCTTCTCTCCCGGAGCCAGCGGCCGTGGATCGACGATCATATGATCGAGCGGCACCACCCCCTTCTCTGACGAGGCAAAGTACTCCTTCTCGGTGACTCCGAACCAGAGCGGACGCAGACCGAGCGCGTCACAGCTGAAGACGATCTCGTCGCCCTCACGGGCAATGATCGCCGCCGGCCCCTGCGCGAGCGACCCGAAGGCCCGCCGGAAGTAGCGATGGAACTCCCTCATCTGCGTGTCAAACTTTTCACTCTCACTCCAGACCGGCGGGAAGAGGATCTCGATCGCCTCCATCAGCGAGAGACCATAGACGAACATCAGACCTTCCAGCGTCCGGTCGAGAATCTGTGAATCACTGGCCTGGTTGGGCAATTGAAAGCCGAGCGCCGCCGCCTCGCGGGTCAGACGGTCGATCGAATTGATCTCTCCGTTGTGACCAAGCGTCGAGAACATCTGCGCCTTCTCGGCGGCCGAGTTGGTGTTGGTCGAATAACGACCGTGGCCGAGCGTAATCGCCGACTTGAACTCCGGTCGTGAAAGCTCCGGAAAGTAACGCCGCAGGGCCTCGGCATCTCCACGGACTTTGTAGACCGCGTTGTTGTTGCTCAACGAAGCGACGTGGAGCGGCAGCTCCCGCTCGATCTGCATGTGGATGTGGAAGGTCTCGCGGCTCCCCATCGGACGCGCCCCGCGCGGCAGCGCCGCCACCTGCCAGTAGAGCGGCTCATTGACCCGCGCCAGCGGGCCAAGTGCTTCCGGTCGGGTCTCGGCGTTGCAGTCGTAAGCAACCTCCAACCCGCCCTCGCTGAAGATCTGCCGCACCCGCTTCTTGATCGCCTCGTGCTGCGCGACTTCGGCCGCCGGTAGAAGAATGTGCGCTACCGTGAAATAGGGGTGATTGACCGTATCGCCGATCAGGCCGGCCTCCTCGAGTCGCTGTTTCCAGATCTCACGCGGAATATCGGTCTGAATTCCCGCGCCATCTCCCTCCCCAGCGATCTCTCCCGTCCGATGGCCCATCTTCGTCAGGGCCTCGATCGTCCGCTTCACATTTCCATGCGATGGCTGACCGTTGCGCTTGACGCTCGCGACGATGGCGCAGGCATCCCGTTCCTGCTCAACTCCCAATCTTTCCAGTAGTGTCATAATGATACCTGATTTTGATTCCCGCCGTTCAACCGCCCAACCCAATGCCTGACTGGTATTGTCAAACGACAAAATGAAAAACCCTGGCGATCTGCTCTCTTTTCGCCAGGGTTGAGGAATTTATAATCGATTGAAACCTCTATCCACCGGCATTGAATCCGCGTTTGCTGAGTCCGGTATTCGAGCATACCGGATTGCCAAGACGGCCGATAAGTGACGAAATAGTAAGGGATGGCGGGAGCGGCACTCCTGCCGCCATCTCGATGATCTGCTTATTGTCGATCAGATTTCCGTTCTTCAAAATTGATGGACTCGCGAAACATTTCACCAGGAAAGAGCTGGCCGCTGGGCGGCGTAACGAACTCGGATCCCGGTCGTAAATGCCTGTCTTAGTATATTCTTTTTTATTTATGACTACCGATCTCTCGATCAGGGGCGGATGATGACAAAATGACCAGACCCCCTGATTATATGAAAAATATTCGATCAAACACTCTTGAGAATGTTTAGTTCATCAGGGTACTCCGATCGACCGGTTTTGGCAATAGTCGCGAAAAAAAGAATGACCACAGCAGAAGCGGCCACTCAGGAGTGGCGGCGGGGCCAGCCCCTTCACGGGAAGGCGGCCTCTCTTTCTCAGGACTTGAGCGGGAGCCTCGTGTAGTCGGCCTTGCGCTGCCGCGGGATGAAGCCTTCGCCGATGATCACCTCACGGAGCATCTCTTCGGTCGCCTTATGATTGGCGCCGGCCTTCGAGATGACATTCTCCTCGATCATGGTCGAGCCGATGTCGTTGGCGCCGAAATGGAGGCCGCGACGCCCATCGGCAAGGCCGACGGTCAGCCAGGAGACCTGCACATTCGGAATATTGTTGAGGTAGAGTCGCGCCAGCGCGAGCCAGCGCAGATACTCCTCGGCTGGGAGACGTTCGGTGATCACCTTGCCGATCGGTGTATTGTCGGGCTGGAAGGTCCAGGGGATGAAGGAGACGAAACCGGGCTGGCCGGCCGCGCGCGTGCGCTGCTGCAGTTGGCGCAGCAGTTCGAGGTGCTGCAGCCGCTGGTCGAGCGTCTCGCCGTAACCGATCATCATCGTCGCGGTCGTCTTTAGGCCTTGCTGGTGGGCCGCCTCCATGGCGTCGAGCCACTCCTGACCATTGCACTCGGTCCGCCGCTTGCGACGGATCTCATCGACGAGGATCTCACCTCCCCCGCCAGGAATGCTGTCGAGCCCGGCGGCGATCAGTTCGCGAATGATTGCCGCGTAGCCCATGCCGAAGGTCTTCGACATTCCATAGATCTCAGTCGGCGAGAAGCAGTGGAGATGGATACCGTAGCGTTGCTTCAGTTCGCGGAGGAGAGTGGTGTACCATTCGAGGGGCAGATCGGGGTGGAGACCACCCTGCATGAGGATGCCGCTGCCGCCCACAGCGATCATCTCCTCGACCTTCTCGTAGATCTCCTCATAGCTGAGCACATAGCCCTCTTCGTGGCCCGGTTTACGATAGAAGGCGCAGAAATTGCAGACCGAGAAGCAGACATTCGAGTAGTTGATATTGCGGTCGACGACATAGGTGACCACGCCATCGGGGTGGAGTTCGCGCCGGAGGTCGTCGGCTAGTCGGCGCAGGTCTTCCGTCTCTGCCGTGGTGATGACCATCTTCCATTCGTCGTGCGTCAGATGCTCGCGCCTGGAGATTCTCTCGAGCAGGTCGGTCACGGTTCCGGATGGGGCCACAATCATTGTACTCATCGGTCTACTCTCAATCAGACTTGAATTGGTTGATGACCAGGCTTGCCACGACGGCAGGCCACGACCAGTTAAAGACTTATTCTAGAAGAGAGCGGCACGTTTCACAAAAGGGGCTCCTCGGTTTTGGGATCTCGTCGGCGGAAAGTGTAGTCCGGGCGAGTGGGCGGGGATTCAGTTAAACTGCCGCGCCGCCTTTGCGGAGCCGGCTCTTTTGGTTAAGCTAGGCCGGATGAGATCGGCCAGGCCGCGCCCGCCTGTTCAACAGGCACGGCGGGGCGTTTGAGCAGGCCGGGGCTGGGCAATGGATTGCACAAGGAGGCTGACGGATGAGATCGGTTCGGTTGCAAGAGTTTATGGAGAAGCTGCCCGCGGGCAGTGTGGCCGTGATCCCGGGCGGGCATGAGGTTCGCCGGAACGGGGATACAGATTTTGAGTTCCGGCAGGACTCCGACTTCTTCTTTCTGACGGGGCTCAATGAGCCGGACTGCGTGGCAGTGATCGCGCCATCGCACCCGACCCACCAGTACGTGCTCTTCGTCCGGCCGCGCAAGCGTGAGGAGGAGATCTGGACGGGGCTCCGGACGGGCGTCGAGGGAGCGGTGCGCGATTACGGAGCCGACGCGGCCTTCGATATCGCGCAACTCGACCAGATCCTCCCGCGCTATCTGGAGGATGCCGAGACGCTCTGCTACCGGTTCGGACTCCACGACCAGTTCGACCAGCGGGTCATCGCGACCATCCGTCGTCTTCGGGAGATGGTGCGGAGCGGCGTCTACGGTCCGGGGACGATCGTCGATCCGTCATTCATCCTCCACGAGATGCGCCTCCGCAAGTCCGCGGCGGAGCTCGAGCTGCTGCGCCGGGCCGCCAACATCTCGGCGGCGGGCCACGTCGCGGCGATGAAGGAGTGCCGGCCGGGAATGTATGAGTATGAGCTGGAGGCGATCGTCGAGTACACTTTCCGCCGCCAGGGCGCGACGTGTCCGGCCTATCCGTCGATCGTCGGCGCGGGCTTCAACTCGACCATCCTCCATTACAACACCAATCAGGAGAGAATCGCCGACGGCGACCTGGTCCTGATCGACGCGGGGGCCGAGTATGGCGGTTTCGCGGGAGATATTACGCGGACCTTTCCGGCCAATGGCCGTTTTACACGCGCCCAGCAGGCAGTCTATGAGGCAGTGCTCCACGCCAATGAAGAGGTGATCCGGATGGTTCGCCCGGGGGTTAGCTTTATGGCGCTCCACGAAGAGGCGGTGCGGATCCTGGCCAGCGCCCTTGTCGATCTCGGCCTGCTCGCCGGGAGCCCCGCCGAAGTGATCGAGCGCGGAACCTACCGCAAATTCTTCATGCACCGCACCGGCCACTGGCTCGGAATGGATGTCCACGATGTCGGCCGCTACCGCACACGTGACGACTGGCGGATCCTCGAACCGGGCATGGTCTTCACCGTCGAGCCTGGCCTCTACATTGCGCCCGGGACGCCGCACGTTCCGGAAGAGTTCTTCAACATCGGCATCCGGATCGAGGACGACGTCGTCGTCACCGCCACCGGCAGCGAGGTCCTTACGGCGGCCGTCCCCAAGGATGTCGCGGGCATCGAAAGTTTGATGAAGAGAGCGGGGCGCACCGTCTGATCCGGGCCATTCCGGTCGGGGAGATGATCTTCAATGGCAGCACCGCTCGACAGACCCTGCGCCGAGGCCCGCCTCGCCCGCCAGATCTTGATCGTCGCCCTTGTCGGCGGAACGCTCCTGCGAATCCTGGCGATCACGCTGGGTGATCTCGATCCCGGCGGCGACGGGTTGCAACGCCTCGCCGTCGCCGCCCGCTGGGCGGTCAACCCGGAGTGGCAGGGGCTCTCGGGTGTCTGGCCGCCGCTCCACTGGTACACCATCGGATCATTGCTGCGGGTCTGGAACGAGCCCATGATCGTTGCCCGCGCACTCAATC
>JBEAVZ010000375.1:0-4192 GCA_041160645.1 Acidobacteriota bacterium | reverse complement strand
ACCCGCCAGCCTGGCCTAACTGGCCGGCCTGGCCCAACTGATTTGGATAGAGAACCCCGTCCTCCTGGATATCGAGCGCGTGGACCGACTCACTGATCTTTGCCAAACCGACCCGGTTGAGCCGCAGCCCGACCAGGGGAAGATAGCGGTAGATCTTGAGCGAGGTCGGGTCGTGGCCGATCAGCCCCTCGAGCAGGCGCAGGCGCACCCGGACGATCATCTCCCGCTGGGCCTCGACCAGCGCCGGATCCTTCAACTCCCCTTCGGCTCGATAGGGGAGACGCAGTTGGATCAGGTATGGCTGCGACGTCTCCTCACCGACTTTCTCGGCGAGGGCCGAGAAATGGCGTTGCGCGTCAGCCGATCGAACCATTTTCGAGGCATCTTCCTCGAGGCGTTGCAGCAGGCTCGGGGGCCCGGCACCCGCAGCAGTTGGGGTCTGAGCGGAAAGAACAGACAGACTAAGGTGAAATTGCACAAGTAAGAGGGTGATCGACAACAGGTTTACTTTCAACTGTCGCGCCAATCGCGAATCTTTAAACCCCCTGGCCAGCCCTCTGACAAGAATTGAACGGAGCGCAGAGTAGATATTTTGTGTGTCCATAAACAGTTCTTTTCAGTTGCATTCGGATACAGTGTCCGATTTCAGCACTTCTTCTGGTCCGGATGATTTCCAGATACTTCCCGGATCGTTCAGTTGATGCTGATCTCTCGTTGCCTGATCCACAAAATCTGTCAGGGGTCCTTGCGGAATAACCAACAGCTAATGGATCAGATGAGAGCACTCGACTACGGCGATGTGTGCAGTTTGTCAAATAACGAGCGGCGTTGTTCAATAATTACTGGTGTCCTGATCAGACTGAACGTTGATCAGAGACGGTGCCAGTTGAGTCAATCTCCGCTGGAGCGGTTACCGCCGATTACTTGAGCAACTTGTGTACCGTAAAT
This sequence comes from Acidobacteriota bacterium, assembly GCA_041160645.1. Lineage (GTDB taxonomy): Bacteria > Acidobacteriota > Blastocatellia > RBC074 > RBC074 > CAIOZW01. The sequence continues at coordinate 3,244 of JBEAVZ010000375.1, read as the reverse complement.
TTGCAGGACTAGGCCCGGACTGGCTTTAACAGCGGATAGTGCACGAGCCGACCTGGTTAATTAATGCTTTAATTAGCGGGAGTATAGTCAAGGTAAAGTAGTTAATCAAATTAATCGGGCCAATTGAGAAGAGGTGAGGATTGATTAATCGTCAGGTCGACGGTCAGGAATTGTTCTTAAAGCGGCGGTGTAGGCAGTTTTGAGGCATTAAAGCCACAATGTGGGTCAGCGAACGAGATCCCGGCCAGCGACCTCAGGGCGCTTGTGGAGCCCGGTCGGCAGGATAATAAAGATTGGTTGGACCACCCTGGTGTCTGAAATAAGGGCCGACTGGCCGCTGATCTGACCGTATATGTGGCGGCTCGAGTGTAAAAACTGCACGATACTGGCGACAAATTACCTGTCAGCCCGTTTAATAATTGTAAAAACGCAGCCGCACCGGGGCGGATCGACGTGACTCGTGTGGATCCTCAATGGTGCGAAAATCCGCGGTGTTGGCACCCTGATTTTTTGACCGGAAAAAACTGGAATTGGCAGAAGGAAGACTGATTATTAATGAAACGATGGCCTGCTATTGAAATAATAATCCTTCCAGTCGGCTGATGGCTCCCGTGACTATCCACAGACACTGAGTAGTATAAAAATTGATTATTAAATAATAACAAATCAGACTGATTGGCGTCTGGCAACCAGCGCCTTGTCGGCTCATTTGGCCATTCAGCTGCGTAGTCACCCGCCATTGAATGATTAAGCCGCCGAGCTATTCAAAAGAATATAAACAATACAAGCAATACAAACAATATAAACAATTTAAATTATCGTGGGTAGATCTTCAGCAGAATTGCGGGGGGAAGGGGAGTGGCCAGGGAGGGAATCGAACCCCCGACACACGGATTTTCAGTCCGTTGCTCTACCAGCTGAGCTACCTGGCCAAACGAAAGTGAGATATTACCGATCAAGCCCACTTCTGTCAATCCAATAGTTGCCATAATTGTTACAATTGGTAATTTTATTCGGGGCAATCGTATTCTGAATTGTGCTGGGGGTCTATTGACCCTGGTCATCCTACGGCGACGTTTATTCTGACGATCAGGTCGCCGCGATGGCATTCAGCAAAGTAGTCAGGCCTCGATTCTCAAACCGCGGTTTTCGGCTAGGCGGTCCGATTCTTCCTAGTGGGGGCTAGTGGGGGGGCAAATGCGCATGACCTCACGGGCTTCCTGCGGCGCGCGATTGACTTCTTGATTTGAGGCTCAGTTATGATACCGTGCACGCGATCGGATCAGCAGAGCAAGACCCGCATCGTGAGTATTCACAGAGATGAATCCAGCAAGGAGGAGCGAGAAGATGCCCGCGACCTTTTGTCAGCAGTTGATAGCCGCGGCCGCGAAACGCCCTGGCAAGGTGGCCATGGTGCGGCTTGGCGAGTTGGGACCGGAGAAGACGACCTTTGGCGAGATGATCGACCGGATCAGGAGCATCGCCTGGCGGTTGGAGAAGGAGGGGATTGGTTTTGGCGACCGGGTCGCGTTGATGGGGGAGAACCATCCGCACTGGGCGATCATCTATCTGGGAATCCTCTATCGTGGGGCCGTCGTTGTCCCGCTCGATCCGGCCGGAGCGATCGAGACGCTCGGAGTCTTTGTCGAGAATTCGCAGGCGCGACTGGCCTTTGTCGATCGATCCGCGGTCGAACGGTTCCGGCAGGTCATGGCGCGGGTGGATCGGGAGATCCCGGTGGTTACTTTTGGGATTGGGGGGACGGAGGCGCAGTGGCGCTATGAGGACTGGGTGGTTACGTCCCGTCCGGATGGCTTTGACGAGGCGATTCCACCGGCAACCAGCGCGGACACGGCGATCATGATCTACACCTCCGGGACGACCGGCGTGCCAAAGGCGGTCCCCCTCACGCATGGGAATATCGTTGCCGAGACGAGCGCAGTGGAGGAGGCGATGGGTTTCTCGGACCAGGAAGTGATCCTGAGCCTGCTGCCGCTTTTTCACGCCTACTCGCAGATCGTCAATTTGTGGATCGCGACCCTGGTTGGGGCGACCGCCGTCTACATCAGAGAGCTGAGCAGTGAAGAGATCCTGCGCGGACTGAAGGAGGGGCAGGTGACGGCGCTGACCGGAGTTCCGCGGCTCTGGTATCTCTTTCACAAGAAGATCTTCGACAATGTGCGCACGCAGGCGAAGCCGGTCCGCTGGCTCTTTGGAGCGCTGCTCGAGACGAATGGACTGCTGCGGGATCGGCTGGGAATCAACCTTGGGCGGATGCTCTTCCGGCGGGTGCATGAGGCCTTTGGCGGACGGATGAGGCTGGCCTGCTCGGCGGGGTCGAGTTTCGATGCGACGGTGGCGCGGGACTACCACAAGCTCGGATTCACCGTGTTGCAGGCCTATGGGTTGACCGAGACCTCGGGGGCGGCGACGGCGACGCGCTTTGCCGATAACCGCGTCGGATCGGTCGGCAAACCGCTCGGGAGCGTCGAGATCCGGATCGATGAACCCAACTCCGCCGGAATTGGCGAGGTCCTGATCCGCGGACCGATCGTCATGCCGGGCTATTACCAGAATCCGGAGGCAAACGCGCAGGCGTTTACCGCCGACGGGTGGTTCAGATCCGGGGATCTGGGCCATTTCGACGCGGATGGTCACCTCTACATCACCGGGCGGAAGAAAGAGGTGATTGTCCTGCCATCGGGCAAGAACGTCTATCCGGAGGAGGTCGAGGCGCAGTATCTCAAGTCACCGCTGGTGAGCGAGGTCTGTGTGATGGGGGTCAGGGACGCGCAGAGCCGTTTTGCCGGGGCCGAGAAGCTGATTGCGGTGGTGGTCCCGGATGCGGACTATCTCAAGTCGCACCAGATCACCAATGCGCGCCACGAGATCAAGTTTCATCTCGACAGTCTGGGGCGGGAGTTGCCGGAATACCAGCGCGTCCGCGAATATCTGATCCGGACCGAGCCGCTGCCGCGCACGCCAACGCGGAAGATCCGCCGATTTGAGCTGCAGAAACAGGTTGAAGCAGAGGGGATGATCGCCCGGACACGGCGTGATCTGACCCAGTTCGTCCTCGGACCTGCGGAGCGGAAGATGATGGAGACGACCGCGGCGCGGGCGGTGAGGACGATCCTCGCGTCGCATATTGAAGCGGGGATCGAGCTGCATCCGGCGATGAGCCTCGAGCTCGACCTCGGTCTCGACTCGCTGGCGCGCGCGGAGTGTGTGGTGGGGCTGGAGC
>JBEAVZ010000204.1:0-2754 GCA_041160645.1 Acidobacteriota bacterium | reverse complement strand
GGTCTCACTGAGCGACCAGGCCGGAGAGGAGAAGATCCCCGACAGAGAGGACTCCATCGGCACAAGCTTGAATTCGAGTGTCGGATTCTTGCTCGCGACATTCGGCACCACAACCGGGGCGCTCTTCGCGCCGTTCACGGGCAAGACCGAAGAGTCGGTCTTTTCGGAGGTCCGCTCGCCAGGGTTGAGAACCAGCCGGCCAGCCTTATTGCTGTTAAAGATCTTTTCCTGGACCGCGCTCTGGTCCGGAATGGCGCTCTGGGCGCCAGCAATCGTCTGCAGCAGGAGCATTACCGAGAAGACTCCCGCTAACGAGGTCAATCGGAAACTCATATATTCTGACATTCTCCTTGTTTTCGTCGAATCGTCCGGTGTGACGTTGCGCACATCTCGTTGACGATTCGAGGATCCCACCCGCCATTCTCAATGCTCTTTCGTGGAGCGAAGTGCACGGTCAGGATCGTTTTGTCATCCCAGTCAAGCTGTTTATCAAGTCAAGCTGTCTGTCTTTTCAGATGGTCTGTATAACTTCTAACCAATCTGTTGGCCAAATCTGTTGGCCAAATCTGTTGGCCAAATCTGTTGACCAAATCTGTTGACCAAACCTGTTGATCAAATTTGTTGATCAAACCAATCTGTTGATCAAACAGATTCTCTCGACTATTTGTCTCAATCGCCGATTTGTCTCAATCGCAAATCTGTCGCGACAGCGCCCATTCTGGTCCGGTAGACTGACCGATCCCGGTAATCAGAAATCGGGGTAAGCTAAGTCTCCAGCCAAAAAAGCCTGCGTAGTATACCATCACTCTCGACCAGGCCAGCCACACCATTTCGGATACTCACCTAACATATTGTTTGCAGGGCACTTAGATTGCCATTTTTTTGCATTTCCCTCTTGACACCACCCGGCAATGAGACCCAAAAACCCCGAAACTACCATTAACAGCGCTTATACTTGCATAAATTGCACTGATGTAATCGACGCGGACATCAGGAATTCAATTGATTGAATTGGCGATCTCGGTCCGCGAGACGGTCGCCGTTCCGACCTTTCCAACGACGATTCCCGCGGCCTGGTTGGCAATGATTGCGGCTTCGACCAGGGAGGCGCCGGCCGCGAGAGCAAGGGTGAAGGTGGCAATGACGGTATCGCCGGCGCCGGTGACATCGTAGACCTCACGAGCGGTGGTCGGAATGTTGGTGATGACGCCGGACTCTTCGAGGAGGGTCATCCCGTGTTCACCCCGGGTAATGAGGACGTGACGGCACTCGAGGAGCTGGCGAATGCGCTGTGCGGCGCGGGTCAACGATGCCTCATCGACAATCTCGATTCCGGTGGCCCGCTCGGCCTCGAGTTGGTTGGGCGTGATCAGGTCGACCTGTCGATAGTGGAGGAAGTTGCGAATCTTTGGATCGAGACAGACTGGTTTGCCGGCTTGTCTGGCGGCGGCAATCACCTCGCGGAGAAGATCGGGGGTGAGCAGCCCCTTCTCATAATCGGAGATGATCAGGGCGTCAGCCTCGGGAAGGTCACGGACGAGCCTCTCGCGGAGGAGCGCCTCGGTCTGGTGATCGATCGGCGAACGATCTTCGCGATCGGCGCGGACCATCTGCTGGCTGTGGGCGACGATGCGTGTCTTGCGGGTGGTGGGGCGTCCGGGAACGGTAATGAGGTCCGCGACGGAGGCGTGGCGGGTGCGGCAGAGTTCACGCAGGATGCGGCCGCCCTCATCATCGCCGACGATCCCGACCGGAATCGCCGTGGCGCCCAGCTCGATCAGGTTGGAGACGACATTGCCAGCGCCCCCGAGCTGAATGGTCTCGCGGCGGACTTCGACCACCGGGACGGGCGCTTCGGGCGAGATGCGGCGCACCTCGCCCCAGATAAACTCATCAAGCATGAGGTCGCCAAGGACGATGATGCGGGCCGTGGCAAACCGGTTGAGAATCGCCTCGATTCGTTCTCTCTTCATGATGCACCAATCTTCAGCTGGTCGATCGCCGCGCGAACCTGCTCGACGGAGATGGAGCGGATACACTCCGGCTCCGGAAACTGCTCGCACTTGAACATCGCACAGGGGTTGCAGGGAAAGTAGTTCTGGACGAGGCGCGCCGGAGCCTTCCAGGGATGCCAGCGGACGGAGCTGGCCGGGCCGAAGAGGACGACCTGGGGCGTCCTGACCGCGGCGGCGATGTGGGCCGGGCCGCTGTCATTGCCGACAAAGATTTGGGCGCCGGCGATCACGGCCACCAGTTCGCCGATCCGGAGTTCGCTGAGAGCTGGCAGGGGTGCGGCCGCAGCGGCCTCGACCGCCGCCAGCTGCGCCCGTTGCGCAGCGGTCGGCGCGCCAGTCATGACCACCTGCAGCCCACACGCACGGAGATCCGCGGCAATTGCCGCAAAACGCTCCGGCATCCAGCGTTTCGTGTCGAACTCGTTGGTGGGGGCAATCACGGCGTAAGGGCGGTTCGGATCGATGCCGGCCGCGGCGAGCGCCGCGGCGGCCGTCTGCTGAAAAGCGGGGGCGACGATCAGCCCGGTCTCGGTCGGGGCGTCTCCGGGAAGTCCGAGCCACCTGAAGAGCGCCCATTGGTTCTCGACGGTGTGGAGCTGCCGACTGATTCCCGGGCGCTCGAGGATCTGGTCGACCTCCGGAACGTGCAGGTTATACGAGAACGACGGGCGAAAATGGGCGGCCCCGACCCGGTGCGGCGCCCCACTGAGCAGGGTCAACTGGGAGCTGGTCGGCCCGC
>JBEAVZ010000172.1:0-11621 GCA_041160645.1 Acidobacteriota bacterium | reverse complement strand
TTCCCAAACCATACACATAGCCTGAGCAGCCCAGATTGAAGTCGAGCGCTCCGCAGTTAGGGCGGAGATTCAACCGCTTTTGCAGGATGCAGGCGGTCGTCGGCAGCAGGTAGTCTGGTGTCTGGGTGCAGAGGATCAGATAGTCGATCTCCTCGCGTCGACATACGTTGGTCGCGAACAACTTTTCAGCGGCGGCGAGGGCCAGATCGGCCGAGGTCTCGTTATCGGCGGCGATATGCCGGGTGACGATTCCCAGTTTCTCTTCGATCTTCTGGGCTGGCCACTCGGGGAAAAGGCTCTCCAGCTCCTGGTTAGTGATGACACGGGCCGGAAGATGGTATTCGATGTGGGTGATAGCAGTCTTCATGTGGTTCTGTCAGCAAGTGGCAACCAGTCAGATAAAAGCGGGTTCGGGCACGACGAGCGGGCCGATTTCAGCCGCGCCACCAGCCCACGACCAGCCAACTCCAAAACCGAGCATGGCCAGTCTGAGCCGGGAATCGATCAGTCTGTCCCGCAAGCAGCAGGAGAGGGAGACAGGAATGGAGGCACAGGAGGTGTTGCCGAAATTCCTGACGCTGGAGGGGACGCGATCCTTCGCGAGCCCCATTTTTCGCCCCAGGGCATCGAGCATGAACTGGTTGGCCTGATGCATGACGACTGCGTCAAAGGCATCCTTGTCCATTCCCGACTCCTGCTGGATCTGCTCAAAGAGCGGGGGCACCTCGCGCAGCGCGAAGGCCAGCACCTCAGCTCCGTTCATATAGAGTTCCTGCGGGCTGCGTACGTTGCCGGGCTCGACCTCCTGCCGCACGCACAACTCCGGAGTCGCGCGCTGCCGGCTCTGGCCGGCGCGGATAATGAGATGTTCAGCCCCGCGGCCATCTGTTCCGGCCAAGAAGGTTAATTGATCGGCGCCGCATTCGAGCGCGGTCGCGCTTCCGGCATCGCCAAACAGAAAGGCGACGGAGCGGTCATCTTCTGAGCAGAGCCGATTGATGGTGTCTCCGACCAGTAACAGGACGCGTCCCAGTCCGGCCTCGACAAGAGAGGCGGCAGTCATCAACCCATAGACATAGCCGCTACAGCCCATGTTGATGTCGAAGGCCAGGCAGGATTGGCTTAGGTTCAACTTTTGCTGCAGCAGGCAGGCCGTGGCCGGCAGAATATAGTCCGGGGTCTGGCTGAGAAAGATGAGCGCAGAGATCGACTCTTTCTCCCATTTCAGGGCAGCGAGCAACCGCGCGGCGGCGTCGGCGCAGAGGTCGCTTGCGCAGAGATCGGGCGGCGCGATGCGCCGGGATTCGATCCCGGTCAGGGTGTAGAGGCGCCGTGCGTCCACACCCAGCCGCTCAGCCGTGGCCGTGGTGGTCACCTCCTGAGCCGGAAAACTGCAGGTCATTCCGGCGATACGCGCCCGTCTGGTTTTAAGGACAGCCATACAAATACTCCGGAAGATCAGCTTTCATTATCGCAATTATCGATCTGGTTCGGCACCGCGGTGCTCTTAATCGACACGCCGTTGTCGAGATCAGCTCGATTTTGGAGGTTCAAACACTGCTGGACAACATAGAGGGGTCTTCCCTTTACCTCGTCAAAAGATTTGCCAATGTAGAGGCCAATAATCCCGAGGTTGGCAAATCCCAGCCCACCGAGAAAACAGATCAGACAGGCGAGGGTCGCCCAACCTGGCACTGAGATCTGCTCGAAAAAATAGCGGTAGAGAATGACGCCGCCATAGAGGAGAGACAACAGCGCAAGAATGAACCCAAAACGAATGGAGATCCGGAGGGGTTTGTTGGAGTGGGAGATGATCGATTGGATTGCGAAATCGAATAATTTTGAAAAGGTATAGGAGCTTTTCCCCTTGAAGCGCTTGTCATGTTCAACATCGAGGTAGGCTCTATCAAAACCAACCGCGTGGAGGAAGATGGGGAAGGAACGGTCCTTTTCCCGAAATCTTCTGACCTCGCTGATCACTTTCTGGCTGGAGACAGAGAAGTTGGAAATGGCCGGATCGGTCTTGATGTCCCCAAGATAGCTAAAGATCGACGTGAAAACGAATGATGAAAGGCGACGGTAGAGCGAGTCATGGCGGTTGGTCCGTCGGGCAATAACAGTATCAAATCCCTCTTTGGCCTTGTTGTAGAGGCGGGGGATCTCTTCGGGCTTGTCCTGCAGATCGCAGTCCATGACCACCACCCAGTCGCCAAAAGCATGGTCGAGTCCGGCGGTAATGGCATAATGTTGTCCAAAATTCCGACTTAGTTTGATGCCCTTAACTTTTGGATCAGTGTTGCTCAGATTCGCGATCCGCTTCCAGTCCTGCTGCGGGCTGCCATCTTCGACAAAAATAATCTCATAGCTCGCGGTGATGGATGACAATACCGTCGACAGTCTGCGGTAGAGTTCATCGATGCACTCTTCACAACCATAAGCTGGGGTGACCACTGAAATATGAATAGTTTGATTCATGCCTTGGTACTCAACTTCACTTCACTAACAACAGGCAGCAAATCCGCGCTGGATATGGATAATAATTTTCAATTGTGGGGCTGAATCGCCATAACTTAGTCAGGGTTCTGATGGGCATTCGCCGGTTGCCAGCCATCTGTTCATTCGGGCTGGTCGGCCTGGGCAACCATCTTTGACAAGGAGAAAGGGCCGGTTTCTGAGAGATCTTTAATACATCGGAGTCCACCTTTGTTTATAAAATATCCTGACGAGCAGACTTGTCAACAGCTTTAGCGGCGACTTCAACGATCAATGAGCGCGTCGTTCCAGAGGGATAAGTTAATTTATCAATGAAGCCTGGAGACCAGGACCGGACGCTGGAGTGTACTATATTTACAGTGCTTTTCAGATCCGATTCCGGGCGTGATGCGGATCGCCGGGCACCACCTTCGTCGTTGGGGAGGACGAGACGATCGCGGCGCTGAGGTTATTTGATTTTGCTGAATGATTGGTTAGTATAGAGCCGCGTTGTCGTGGCGGTAAAGTATACAACTGCCCGCTCGATTTCGTGGCAGCTTTACACCTTAAATTGGGTAATTTGCTGTCTTGACATTGGGGAGCACCATCGGGTCAATCTGTGGCAACGCCGCTCGGGTCAGGTGAGATGGGCGTTAGGGGGCCAATGCGGAGCCTCAGTAAAGCCTGACCAGTCCCGAAGCCCGGAGCCCGAGAGCTGGCGCCGGGAGCCGGGAGCCGGGAGCCGGGAGCCGGGAGCCGGTAGATTGAAAGCTGAGAGATTGAAATCCGAGAGATTGAGACAGGCCAGTTGGCCGGCGCTGAAGCAGATGAGCGCCGGCCATTTAACTTGAAAGCGATCGTTGTTCAACCGTTTACCCAAAATTTCTGACCGATGTGCGGAATGGTCACTACTCGCGATTTCGCTTTTATTAATGAGCTGGATGGTGGTGGTGCTCGTGGGCGCCAGGCCACGCATTGGCGGCATTGATTTCGCTTACTACGTCATCATTGCGCGCGACATCGTCGACGGTCTGGGCGACGCGGTGCCGGGACGCCACTTCTACTCTCCGGGGATCTACTTCGCCTGGCGAAGCTTGATGCGACTGCTTGGGCGTGATCTCGCGAATCTGCAACAGGGTTACGTGATCGTCCTGCTGCTGGTCGGAGTACTGACGATGTGGGTGACGCAGGTCGTCACCCGACGTCGCGCGGTCGCGATCCTCGCGGGGACCTTCACCCTGATTCTTCTCGTGCGGGTCGAAGGCCTGGAAGGGAATACGGAGCCCTTCGTCCTGGTGCCTTTTCTCGCCGGAGCCGCCATCTTTGGTTCCTTGTGGCGCGGCGGACATCTCTATGGCGGGGTGGTTGTTCTTGGCCTGGCCGTCGCCGCTTCATTCTTCTTTAAGCAGCAGGGGGCCTTCCTCGGCCTCGGCGCGGCGCTGGCGCTCTCGCCGGCGCTCTGGATGAGGGGCGCACGGGAGGCGCTGGGGATGGCTGTCACCGGAATTGTCGCCACCGGCGCGGGGATTCTGCTCTTGTGGCAGCTCGATGGCGGCGTTGCGGCGCTTCGGATATCCCTCGCGAGTCCGGCCTCGTACCCGGCAGAGGCGGACTTCCTGGCCAACGTCATAGGGATCGCGTGGCCGCTCAAACCGCTCGTTCTCGTCTTTATGCTGACGGCGTTGGTGGTCGTGGTCGAGGTTATTTACCGTCGTGGCCGGATAGTGGCCGATCTGCGGACTGCGCTGGTGAGCGCCGAGGGGGTGACGGCGCTCGTCGTCGCTGGCGGCTCCGCGGCGTGCATCCTGCAGCTGATGGTCCGCAACTACCTGCACTACACGATCCTCGTCGTCCCCGGCGCCGTCGTCCTGTGCGCCCTCGGTCTGGCGCGTCCTGGCCAAAAGTCGCCCCTCGCAATGCGCGCCGCGGGGGTGATGGCGCTCTATGTCGTGGTCAGCGCTATGGCCACCCTTGGGGCGCGCATCGAGGCGTTGCCGCCATACCAGCGGATTCTTGATAGTTATGCCGATATCTGTTCCCAGGTTGCTCCGGGGAGCGAGTTGCTGGTAGTGCCGGCAAGCAGCAACGCCGTCCACCTTGCCTGCGGGACGCGGGCCCACCGGCGCCCGACCGGCTATGGCTGGGCGGGCAGCTCCGATGCCGGCGCCGCGGCAGTGCTCGAGCGGTTCGAGGCGGTCGCCTTTGATCCGGATGCCGCGGCCTATCCAGCCACCCGTGATGCGGCGTTGGCGAGCGGTTTTCGTCAGGTAACCCCCCGGGTGATGGTGCGGATTTCCCGCTGAGGGGGCCTGACCAGGCGGCGACAACGCATCTCCGGCAGCCATTCGATCGCTTCTGCCGTTCTATTGAATTTATTGGTGTAACTCAGCCATCTACTTTGGTGAATCTACTTTGGTTGGGCTTGGTGAGGACATCACTGAGACCCTCATAATCTCTTAACAACTGGTCCAATTAAAGGCCAGCCGCTGTTTGACCCCCCGACAAGCCAATACTCAGGTCGTCACACATGCCAAGTGGATATCGGGATGTGTCAACAACGTCTGGTCGCTGGCGGCTGGTGTGGGGATAACTTCCGGGACCGCCGGGGCTATTCGTGGCCATTGGTCGCCAGTTGTTGTTGGTCGCCTGCGTGAGTGATGTACCAGATCATGCTTCAATTTATCTTAAATCGGGTAACCAGGATCATCAGTTTTGACAAGCGCCAGGCCGCCTGGGCCATGATCGCCACAATCTTTACCCTCCTTCTGCCGTTGGCGATCAGCGTTTACCTCTTAAATGCCACTCTGTCAGCGCAATTTCTCGAGAAGTTCTTCAGCTCCGGGTTTGAGTACACCGTCTTGCGCGCGGCGCTGCTTATCCTCGGATTCTCGATTCGCGGGTGGATCGGCAAGGCGATCACCCTGACGGTGACGATCACCATCTTTCTGCTGCCATTGATCGCGGTCTGGGAACAGGTCGGGTTGTTGTACGGGACGGCGATCGGCGGGCTGCTGCCCTGGAATGACGCGAATGGCTACTACATCGACGCCGCCGCGCTGCTCGATGGCTATCCAATTGGGTGGTCAGCGAGACGTCCGTTGTTCGTGGGTCTGCTGGCGACTCTTCTGAACTTTACAGGCGCTAATCTGTCGGTCTGCATTGCGATCCTCGTCGCGTTGACGGCCATTGGCACATTTTTCCTCGCCCAGGAGATCAACCAGGTCTATGGTCCCATTCCCGGAGCCGCAGTAACGATCCTCGCGCTCTTCTTTTATAAACACATTGGCATTGGCACAACCCTGACGGAGAATCTCGGTCTGACGATGGGCGCGACCAGTCTGGCCATAATGTATGCCGCAATCAGGCGGACATCAAAACCGATGATGCTTGCCGGTCTCTACTTTATGACGCTCGCGTTATGCACCCGACCGGGAACCTTTTTTGTCCTCCCCTGCCTCATCATCGCTGGCGCGGTGATCTTCAAAGCTGACCAGAAGATCAACTGGCGCTTTCTCGCGCAGGGTATTGGCGCGTCAATGAGCGGTTTTGTCACCAACTATCTTCTCGTCAAACAGATCAGCCGGGGCATTGGCCATGCACCCTTTTCAGAATTCTCGTACATTCTCTATGGAGTCGTAGTGGGGGGCAAAGGCTGGACCCAGGTGTTGATTGATCATCCGCGGGCTGGAGAAGGGACCGAGATATACAGACTGGCCCTGGCCCATTTTAGAGCCCATCCGTTCGACCTCGTCCGGGGAATGATCAAGATGTGGTCTGAATATCTCCCCGGCCATTACTTCCATGCATATCATTTCATCGAATTTGGAAACAGCAACATTCTGACGCGGCACATCCACTCATTGATCTATATCTTGTTGGTGGCTGGCCTAATCTGGTGCGTCGTCAATATTAAACAAGGGCAAGGTCAGGGGCTGTTTTTGATAGCGGCGTTTACTGGCTATTTCGCGTCGATTCCATTTACCCCTTCAATCGATGGCGGTTTGCGGGTCTATGCAGCCACTGTGGCCATCTTGTTTATTCTTCCGGCGGCAGGAATATACTGGCTGCTCGGCCTTTTCCAACGTCTGCTCCGCCGGCGATGGGCCATTCAGCTTCATCGTGACTATTCGATGCCCGACCTGGGATATTCGACGCGACTGGTTGGCAATCTGCAAGTTCTGTTTGCCCTGCTCCTGGCGGCTATGGCGGTCGTTGGGCCCATCGTTATCAAATCGAACGCCAGGCCGCCATCGATAAGCAGGGTTGACTGTTTACCAGCGCAAGAGGACGTCTACTTTCGCTACAACCCGGGGAGCAGCATCAGCATTGTCGACCGCGATGCTGATCGCGGCCCTTCCAGATCCGGACTCACGGCATTGGCCACTATTCAGTCTGAAATTGGCAAGATGGAGTTGAAGGGGGATGCCGATGCATTTTCCGCTGGCCAAACGATCCTGACCACTTACAATCTTGTCGACAAGCAGTTTCTCCTGGTGACCTTACCGGCCAGTCTGGTTCCGCCGCAGCGAAGCATCGTCAGCGCCTGCGGACGATGGACGACAGACAAAACCGCCCGGCAGTTCGGTCTGTTTCACGTCGACAACGTAAGGGTCAGTCCGGTCGCCGAATAGTCGGTGTCGGCGCGGCAGCGTTTGAACGGGCAGGGCCGGAAAGCGGAGTGGCATGGGTAATTCGTTACGGCTGATGGAGCTGACCGGATTACCCGCGTCTAAATCAGCCAGCGTTATCGTGGCGTGTTTGGGGCGATCACGCTGCCGCGCGGCTCACGGAGAGGCATCAATAGTTTCTCGAGCGTGGTTGGCTCAAGGGGGCCGATTCCAGCCTCGACCACACCGCTGTCACCAAAGGTTTTGAACACCCGGTCCCAGACAATGGCCGCGCAACCAAAGTTTGTATTGCTCTCGGCAAGGTCTGCTGAATGGTGACGAAAGTGCCAGGCATTGGTGGTCAGCACCAAACCGATCCACTTCGCATTGAGTCGAAGGTTGCTGTGAACAACCGCTACCTGAACTGAAGTCAGCAGTAGCGCCCCCAGGGTCGCGGTACCAACACCAAAGAAAAGATCGACCATGAGTGTCGGCAGCACGAGCCAGAGGAGTTCAATCGGATGATTCGCGGCCGAGTTGATGGAGTTGAGCTTTTTGAATGAATGGTGTGCACCGTGGCCGCTGACACGCCAGACAATTGACCAGCGATGTTCCGCACGATGTATCCAATAAGTCAAGAACTCGCTGGCAAAGAAGACCAGTAGGACCTGAACAATTAGCGGGGCTTGATGGGGCCAGACGTCAAGGTTGAGTGCGCTGCGCAGGTCGCTGAGCCTCTCCGCCAGGAGTCTTTCGTGAAATTTGGCAGCAGTTTCAGCCACGACTAGCGTCACCACGCCAAACATGATCAGGAGGAGTTTCTGGCGCACCGTTTGGCGCCAGGCTGGCCTGGCCGGCATGTAGTACTCAAGGCCTCCGAGGAGCAGTTGCACCCCGACGATAGTCAAAAGGGTGATTTGGTCGTTGGAGGGGTCGACGAGAAAGGCTCCCAACACCAGCGTAATCAACAAGGGTTGCAGAGTCCAAAAGATTAATCGCTGTGGGAGCGGTTCGTTGCCTTCGAGATGGTGGACCGAGATAGGGGGGGCGTTTGGCAACACTTTAGCAGTCCTCAATCGCTACTTGATGCGGAAATATACTCCGCAGGACTTTCGATGGTTGAACGATGAGCGAAGATCGACAACCGTTACGAATGGAACTTTATCATTTTGCGGTGACCTGACGAAAGACGCGCAGCATATTGCCGCCGAGGAATTTCCGAATCCGCTCTTCAGAGTAGCCGCGCCGGAGCATGGCGTCAGTGATCATGGCCAGGTCGCTGATGTCGCGCATGCCACGGGGCGGGGTCGGGCCGCCATCGAAGTCATTGCCAAGGGCGACGTGGTCCTCGCCGACGATCTTGATCGCCCGATCGACGACGTCGACCCATTGATCGACCGACATCAGCAGTTCATCCGGCGTCTCGGAGCCGAGCATGGGAAACTTGGTTTTGATCAGTTGATCAATCTCGAGGATCGACTTGCCGGCCACCTTGCGCGCGACGCTGGTCGTATCCCAGAAGGTCTGGCCGCGCCGCGCTGTCAGCCACTCAAACTGGCGTCGGTTGTGAAACTCATTGCCGATGTGAAAGCCGATCACCCCACCCTTCGCGGCCAGTTTACGGAGGAGGTCATCGGTCATCAGGCGGGGAATATCGTTGAGCGCCCGCAGGCCGTGATGGGTCGCGACCAGCGGATCGGCGCTCACTTCGAGCGCCTGGGCAATCGTCTCGTCAGAGGCGTGCGAGATGTTGATGAGCATGCCGAGGCGATTCATCTCACGGATGACCGCGCGCCCCTGTTCGTTCAGCCCGCCCCATCTCTTCGGCGCACAGCAGGAATCAGCAAACTCGTTCGCCCAGTTGTGCGCGGGCAGCTGGGCGGAACGCAGCCCGAGTCGGTGGAGGCTGCGCAGGACGGCCAGATCACCATCGAGATCGAAGCCCCCTTCGAGGTCGAGCACGGCGGCGATGCGCCCCTGGCGGTTGATGCGCGGGATCTCGGCCGCCGAGAGGGCCAGTTCGATCTCCCGGGGATGCGCGGCGATCTGCTGTCGCGCCGTCTCGAGGAGCCGCAGCGTCTGCCGCGTCTCGAAGCGTCCGGGATAGTACTCTTCAGAGACGAAGAGGCTGAGCATGAAGGCATCGACGCCACCCTCCCGCATCCGCGGCAGATCGACCTGACCATCGGGATGGCGATCGGCGATGCTGCCGCCGTGGTAGAACGTCCGGTCGATGAAGTGAACGTGGGCATCGAAGACGAAGGCGTCCCGATGGACCCGCTGCGCGCGGGCCGAGACGTCAGGTCGGGTCTTTTGTTGCGCCGTCACTGCCGGCAGGGCCAGGATGGCGATGAGGGTCAGACTGAGTAGTTTGTTCATTTTGTTGATCGATCCCTGCCAACTTCAAGCAGGCTAGGCGAATTCGTGGTAATCGCGGCGCGGCGCCCGGTAGCGGACATTGAGATGGGGTGTTTCGATGCGCCGTCCCTGGTGCTTTGAATCGAGCAGGGCCTCGAGCGCCCCGGTCGTCAACAGGGTTCGTTCGACAGGATAGAGTGGCCGACCCGTGACAAAGAACTGTTCGATGAAATCGACGAGGCCGTCGAAATGGGGCAACGCCCGGCGCGTCAGATCAAACCGCGTCGCGCGGGGCTTGCTTGCGCCCGGCACCTGCGCGGCAAACATGATGTCGTCGATGGACTGGCCGAGCATGTAAACGACGGCCTGAAAGCCATCGCGATATTCGAGGCGAAAGAGGGTCGCGTCTTTGGCCCAGGTTTCAATCGGGCCAGACTTTGGCGTGCGCAGGCAGCCGAGCGCCGCGTCGAGCAGCGGGGCGCTCCAGCGTCCCTGGTCGCTCGCGCGCCAGCGCCAGACGTCGGCGCCGGACAAGGTCTCGACGGCGGCAATCCCGGTCTCGGCGCCGCGCCGGCGTTCGAGCATGCACTGCAGACCCTCGAGAGCGTGAAAACCGTAGCTGTCCAGACCGGCATAACCAACTCCGACCGCCTTTTCGAGGCGGGTGTCGAGAGGAAAGGAGAGCGCCGGAACGCGGACCGTGACCGGGATCGATGATCCGGCCATGAGTGGGAAGTTCAATTGGTGGGAGAGGTCATACATCTCCTTCGCCTTCGTCCACGAGTAGGAGAGGTGCTTGTCGGTGAAGACCGGCACCGACCGCCCGGTGCGGCGAAAGACATCGGTGATATGTTTGAACAGCTCGTAGCGGGGATAGAGCTTCTGCCCCTTCTCGTTGTCGGGATACTGTCCGTGCTCGCCGATGAGCAGGACCGCGTCGACGCTCAGTCTGTCGCTCCCGAGCGTGAGGGCTTCGGCAATGGTCGGATAGATGGTGAAGCCGTGTTTGGCCGCCGCGGCCCGACTGAGGTCCTTTTCAGGCACCTGATCGGTGTACATCGAGACGATGCGGGTGCGCGGTTCGACGCGGACATTGTTCGGCGTATAGCCCTCGAGAATCCGGCTGCAGATCACATCGGTATGTGAATAGTAGCGGTACTCAGTGGCGATCACGGCGATGCGCTTCTTCTCACGTGGAGCGACCAGCGCTCCGGCGGTCGCGCAAAGTGTATGGCGCAGAAAATCACGCCGGTCCGAACCTGACGGGCCTTCACTGGTAAACGCACTCATGGCGGGCTCCTTTGCTGGATGCGGTCGCGACAAAGATTAAAAACTGTCTCCAATAATCATTTTGCCAGGAATAGGCTGATAGGCTAGGGCAGTTTTCAGTTCATGTCAATTTTTGACTCGTCCCCGTCGCCAGGAAATCTATCGGGCGTGCGCAGAAAAGTGGAAAATGATGGAACAATCCAGGGGGAGGAGCGTGTCAGGGATGTGTGTGTAGTTTGTGACTGAGGTGGTCAGCATTTGTTGGTCACCTCTCTTTTTTTCTGAGCATCACTCATCAGCCTCTCTCCTCCCCTCCGAATCTTCAGTTGAGTCTCAATCTTCAGTTGAGCGGCCGATTGACCGGCATTGAGCGATTTATTGCCAGGCTCAGTTGTCGGGTCAGGTAGCGGCAAGTCCTCATCACCCCTCTTTGATCTTCAAATCGCCAGTTTGCCATCGTTACGCCGCAGGTGATAACCCAGCCTGCCGACTCAGCTCGACTATATCCTTATTATTGATATTTTCCCGGTCACTTCCGGGTCGGGCCACGCGGTCATCGGCGGAGCCAGCGCGACCGTCCTCAAGGCTTGGTTCAAAGAGGACTGGGTGCTTCCCAACCCCGTCGTTGCCGCCCGGGATGGTCTCTCACTCCAGAGCTGGCGCGACGAGTCGCTCACCGTTGGCGGCGAACTCAACAACCTCGCGGCCAATAACCCCTTCGGACGCAGTATTGGTGGTGTTCACTGGCGTTCGGATACTGCCGACTCGCTTCGCCTCGGCGAAGCGAGCGCCATCTCCTTTGTCGCCTGTGGCAGCGGTTCGAATCGCCCGTTCAGATTATTTCAAGGTGATCTCCGGGAAGAGCAGGGGATTGGCGCGGACAATCGTCGACGAGGATTGGTCATAGTGGAGAGT
>JBEAVZ010000140.1:0-5427 GCA_041160645.1 Acidobacteriota bacterium | reverse complement strand
GTCGGTTAATCCAGACTGCCCGAGGCAACGCCGGGACAGTCGGAGATCCTTTAACGAACCGTTCCGGTCGGGCAGCGTAGGCGCTTTCCAACACTTGCTGACGCTTGATCAGCGCTGATTCTGCCCTCCCGTAATGGACGGTGCCCGGTGACAGCAAGCCGATTCCACTGTGATAATGCTGGCTGTTGTACCAGGTAAAGAACGAGTTCGCCCGGGACCGGGCGTCACGGAGAGAACCAAAACGGCCTGGCTAATCAGGCCGGTACTTCATGGTCTTGAACTGCGACTCGGAAAACGGGTTGTCGTTTGAGACCCGTGGTCTTGAGTGGCTTTTCCTGATGCCGAGATCCTCCATCAGCAGTGCCAGGGGCTTTGACATCATCGAACTGCCGCGATCAGCGTGAACCGTCAGTTGGCCGGGATTGATCTGCTGTTTGATGCAGGTCTCCTCGATAAAACGAGTCGCCAGATAGGCCGATTCCCGATCAGCAATCATCCACCCGGTAATGTATCGACTATAGACGTCGATGAGAACGTAGAGCTGATAATAGATCCCTTTGGACGGGCCCATGAGCCTGGTGATGTCCCAGCTCCACAGTTGATTCGGCCCAGTCGCCACCAGCTGCGGCTTCTCATAACGTGGGTGACGCAGCTGGTTCCGGCGCTCACGAACCTACCTGTTACGGCGCATAATGCGGTACATGGTCCGCCACGAGCAGAGATATTTCTCCTCATCAAGCAGGGCGGCATAGACGGCACGCGGCGACTGATCGGCAAACCGCTCGCTGTTGAGAGTCTCTTCCACCCGTTTGATCTCTGAATCATCCAGTGAACGGGGTGGACGCGCACGGACGTTTCTTCTGGCCGCAGGCGCCGAGTTCCGGCCTGCACGCCACCGGTTGTAGCTGGCGCGGGGAACGTCCAGCAGGGTGCAGGACGCCTTGATTCCAAAATACGGGATCAGTTCGTCAACGCCCTGCATCAGATTCATTTCTCCTCCAGCTCTGTCGCCGTCGGCAGTCCGAGCAGGTCGCAGAGTTTTTTTTGGACGTCGATGACAATTTTGGCCCGTTTGAGCTCTTCCTCCAGCTTTTGATTTCGCTTTTGAAGAGCCGCGAATTCAATCGCGAGCGGATCCGTTTTTGGACCACGTTTACGCGGTTCAAGGGCGTTCGGATCCCCAGAGGCCATCTGCTTTCGCCAATTGGTTAGATTGGACGAATAGAGCCCTTCACTGCGCAGCAGGGCGCCTATCTGACCTGGATCCTTGCAGGCGGCCACCTCCTTCAGGATTCGTCGCTTGTACTCGGCGGTAAACCTGCGTCGTTCAGGTTTGGACCGCACTTCGGGATCCGGAGCGGCTCCGGGTTGATTCTGCTCAGACTGGTTATGATCACTCTTTGCCATACATTGCTCCCCTCGCCCTGTACACTAAACTATTTGGGCAAGGTGTCTCAATGGATATTGGCACATAGGGACCCTCGATCTGACGATTGAGACTGCTGATGAACGTGAAGTTATTCAGCGAATGATCTCGAGGCTCGGGGGGTTGGTGAGCGACCCCAAGATGGAGGCCGTCGTCCATTACCTTGAACAGGAGCGCTGGTTGTCATTCGGAGTGATCATCTTCAGCCAGTACTACGACACGGCGAAATGGGTCGCTGATGGATTGGCGCTTCGCTATCCGCAGGAGCCGATTGGCCTCTATGCCGGAGCCGGACGCAGTCGGCTCTACCAGCAGGACGAGAGTGTGATGGTCGAGCGGGAAGCCCTGAAGCGACTGGTAATGGAATCGCGTGTTCGCCTGATGGTCGCGACCGATGCCGCGTGTGAAGGGCTCAATCTCCAGACTCTCGGCACTTTGATTAACATCGATCTGCCATGGAATCCCACCCGGCTTGAACAGCGAATTGGACGCATCAAGCGGTTTGGCCAGAAGCGGGAGACAGTCGATATGCTCAATCTGGTCTTTGAGCAGACGGTCGATGAAAAGATCCATGACCGGCTTTCGGAGCGGATGCGGGATCGCTACGACCTCTTTGGGGCGTTACCCGATACAATCAGGGATGAATGGATCGACGAGATTGAAACCCTTGGCGAAAGGCTGGACGAATACATTAACGCCCAACGAAAGGCGACGGGATTTGATCTGCGTTACACCAGTACCATTGCTCCGGCGGAGAAGGATTGGCGTGAGTGCACTGATGTACTCTCACGCCGTGATTTTAGTCTGCTTTTTAGTACTGGCTGGAAGTGAGTTTCTGGTTCTTCACCTATCGTTGCTCGCCCAGTAGCGCGACAATCTCCTCCGGGCGCCAGTCGTTGCCGCGGAAGATCCGCACGATCCTCCCCTGTGGAGAGATCACCACGGTCCGCAGCCCGTGGATGATCTGGTTGTTCTCCTGCCAGTAGCTGAGCCCGAAGAAACCAGTGATCTTCCGAATCTCCTCATCCGACCCGGTCCCATAACTCCACTGCCGGAAACTCAACCCCTCAGGCAGGTAGCGTTTTCCGTAGTCCTTGAGCACCGGCGGCGTATCGTAGTCCGGATCGATGGTCACGCTGAGCAGCCGCGTCTTGCGGCTCTCGCGGAGGATGCTCTGTCCAATCTCTCCAAAGTTTCTGGTCATGAGCGGGCAGTAGTCGGGGAGGGGACAGCGCGTGTAGATGAAGGTCAGCACCAGGTGCTGGCCACGGAACTGCTGCAGGCTGATCTTCTCGCCGTCCTGATTGACGAGCGTAAAGTCGGGCAGTTCCACGCCCGGCTCCGGTTCGGGGCCCGGGGTGGCCCCCGCCGATTCCGGCGTATCGGCCATCTGGGTCACCGTTGGCGTCTCGATCCATGACTTGGCGCCATCGACGACGAGGGTCGCCTGGATCTGCGCGCCGGGCGTCAGGACATCAAAGACCCATTCCTCATTGAGGGTGAAGGGCATGGTCATCGCTTCCATGTAGCCTGGAATCGCCTCGTGCGCGATCGTCACCTCCCGCCGCGCCTTGTCAAAAGAGACCACTTTGCCACGCAGGTCGTAGCGACTCGCATTCGGCGAGGCCGTTGGCGGGGCTTCCTGCCGGCAGGCGAGCAGCGGCAGCGCCAGAATGATAATGAGCAGCCTCGAAATTCTGGTAAAAATATTATTCATGATCAGTGCCTCCTGCGAACAGTTGAGATCGGACTTGATTACGCTCTGTCCGCGCTTTGATAATACCCATTCGAAAGGTCAGTTCTCAAACGCACTGGTGAGGAGATTGCCGTGGCCGAAAGAATCCATCTGCAGGGGGTGACAAAGGGCGCGCGCCACCTGATTATCGAGGCGGCTCGCGAGGCGATTACCGATGCTGGCGGCTGGATCGTCGACTTCCGCCTCTTCTCAAACCTGGCCCTCAGTCTCATCTTTGAGCTCGAGCGCGATCGACTCAGTCAACTTCTCGACCGCTTCGCGCAGACCGCGATCTACCTTACTGACGAGAGCCGCGATGTCGCACAACGCCTGGCCACCAGGGGGGGCGCCGGGGATGTGCGGATCCTCTTCAACCTGACCTTTCAGGAGGGGGATGGCGATCTGCGGATTCCCGTTCCCGCCATCCCCGGGTAATTAAATAAGAAAATAAAATAAGTAAGTAGCGAGGTCGTTAGGTTGTCAGATCGTCAGCCTACCAGCCGAGCTGCAGGGTGAACTTGAAGGTCCGGCCGTCGTTGAGTGTGTTGGTGATCGCCCCGAAGTTGGGATTGGCCAGCTCCGCCCCCGGCTCGGCAAACTGCGGGGTATTAAAGAAGTTGATCGACTCCGCCCGGAAGGTCAGCCGCATCTCGCTGAAGATCGTCCAGTTGCGCGACAGGGCCGCGTTCACGTTCCGGATCGGCCCTTTGCGAAAGACATTCCGCCCGAGCGTTCCCGACTTGTCGGTCGGGTTCATGTAACCAAAGGCCGACCGTGGGAGCAGCCGCTGCGAGGTATCCGGATTGCCGATTGTTCGCCCGAGAATCGAAGGATCGAGGATATTCGGACGATCACCACCATTCCCATCGACATTGCCATAGCCGGGACCATCAGAACCAGCCTGAATATTGAAGGGGGTGCCGCTCTTCAGCAGCACAATCCCCGAGAGCGTCCAGCCATCGACGATCGCCTCGATCGCGCGGGCGGCGAAGTTGACCCGGTTCCGGACCACTGCGGGCGCGGCAAAGCGATAGCTCGTCCGCAGCAGGAAGGCATGCTTCTGGTCAAAGTAGCTGAGGCCCCGCTGCTCATCGTGGACGTTGAAAGCCGACTGGCTGCGCGAGAGTCGGGCATCGAGCTCATTGGCCGTGTTGGTGTAGGCGCTTCCGAGATCGATCGCCTTGCTCAACCAGTATGACGCGTCGATCGTCAATCCCCGCCACGGCGGCAGAATGACCGAGATCCGCCCGGCATCATAGTAGCCGCGCGAGCCGTTGAGGACGAGCCGGTAGTCGGCGATCGTCTTGTCGGGACGGCGTTGGTTGACGGTTGCCGTGATCTGCGGGAGCCCCGCCTCCGGCACCGCCCGGTTGAGGTACCACATCGTCAGCAGTTTGTGCGAGCGACTGCCCGTGTAGCCGAACTGCAGCCGCACGGGGAGATTCCATTCCGGCTCCCAACTCAGGTTGTACTGGTGTGAATAGGGGGTCGCCAGCTCCTTGTCGAGAGCATAGATTGTCGGCAACTGCTTCTGCTTCGAACCATCGGGGAAAGGGGTATTGAGCGGGTCGAGCAGGTTCGGGGCCAGCACGATAACCTTGTTGTTGAGCGGGGGACTGAAACGGATCTGCTGAAAGGTGACGTAGAAGATCTCGCCAAAATGGGTGCCATAAGCTCCCCGCCAGACCCCCAACTTGCCGGGCATTTTCCAGGCGAAGCCGAAGGTAGGGCCAAGGTTGTTCCAGTCGCTGTCGTAGTCGAAGCTGTTCAGACGGTTGATTTCGGTCGGCCGCGTCGCCGGTTGCCAGCGCAGACCATACTGCAGCGTCAGCTGGGGAGTGATCTGTACTCGGTCACCGGCGTAGAGGTTGAGCTCCCAGAGTCGAAAACCCCGGTGGATATTGCCGACCGAGATGATTGCCTGCGATGGTTTACCAAGCCGCAGATTGGTCATGGCGTCGGTGCCAAAGTCGTTCGAGAAGGAGAAGAACCCCCGGTGGACATCGGTTTCACTTCCGTTGACCTGGCGCCGGACCAGTGTCACGCCGGTCGACCAGTTGTGGCGCCCGGTCGTCCCGATAAACTGGGCCGCCGTGCGGAGCGTGTTCTGGGCGCGGTTGATCGGGATCGCTCCATCCGGCCCCAGATTGGTCAGGCCGGCGATGGTCACAAACGGCCCGACGGCGTTCTCCTCGGGCCTTAGCAAGGAGGTCAGTCGATCATAGTTGATCGAGAAGTTGGAGAGGATTTTGGCGTTCCACGGATG
>JBEAVZ010000138.1:0-4089 GCA_041160645.1 Acidobacteriota bacterium | reverse complement strand
CCGCCACTTCAAACTCGTCAGCGAACGCTTCGATGACCCGCAGCGTGTTGCAACCGATCGAGCCGGTCGAGCCGAGAATGGCCACCTGTTTTCTGTGGGAACTCAAGGTCATTTTGGCTGGCATAACCGCAACTCAGTTCAGAAAAGTGATGGCGTAATAGTAGAGGAGTGGGGCGTTGAAGAGCATGCTATCGAGGCGATCGAGCAGGCCACCGTGACCGGGAATGAGCCGGCCGGCATCCTTCGCCTTCGCCCCGCGCTTGATCATCGACTCGCAGAGGTCGCCGGTGATCCCCAGCAGCCCCATGACCAGGGCGAGGGGGATCGCGTGCCCAACCGGCAGCTCCGGAAAGAATGTCGCATGGGCAAGCAGGGCGGCGATGACATTGCCGCCCAGTCCTCCGGCAACTCCCTCCCAGGTCTTCCCCGGGCTGATCCGTGGCGCCAGTTTGTGGCGGCCCAGTGTTCGCCCCGTGTAGTAGGCTCCGGTATCTCCGGCAAAGATGACGACAAAGAAGAGCGTCAGCAGCTTTGCCGGCAGCGATGGAATCTCTGATTCGAGCATGCGCACCCCAATCAGGTATCCACCGAGGAGTCCGAGATAGAGGACACCGGTCAGACGGATGGCCAGCGTCGGCAGAGCTTCCGACTGATCATCGACCTGGCGCTGCCGCCAGAGAGCGAGGAGCAGTTCGACGATGGTCAAAGCGGCGAGGATTGCCGCGATCCAACCGTGCTCGCCGCGGTAGAAGGCGATCATGAGGCCGAGGGCGGCGAGTGACCCGGTCAGCATTCCCCCCACCCGCCCCAGGGCGCAGTATTCATGCAGCCCAAGCAGGATCGCGACGCCGGTCAAGCCGACGAACCAGAAGGGGCTGCCCACCCATAAAGCCGCCATGAGGATCGGAATGAAGACGATTGCCGTCAGTACTCGTGCCATGTTCTCCTTATTCATTCTTCCGGATTCATCCTTCCGGTTTCATCCTGCGGGGACTTCCGGATCTTCCTACCAGGGCTACCAGGGCCACCAGGGCCACGTCACTAATTTGCGCTGACCACCGCCAGCTGGGAGGGGGTGAGACCACCAAAACGCCGATCCCTCTTCTGGTACTCGATGATGGCCGTGAAGAGATCGGGGAGCCGGAAGTCGGGCCAGAGAGTCTCTGTGACGTAGATCTCGGCATAGGCAATCTGCCAGAGCAGAAAATTGCTGATCCGCAGCTCCCCACTCGTGCGAATGAGCAGATCGGGATCGGGCTGATCGGCCGTGTAGAGCGATCTGGCGATATCCTGATCGGTGATCGATTCCGGGGAGCGTCCCTCCGCGAGGCATTCAGTGAGTAGTCGACGAAAGGCGTCGACCAGCTCCACCCGACCACCATAGTTGAGGGCCAGATTGAGGATCATGCCATCGTTTCCAGCCGTCTTCGCAATCGCCGCATCGAGTTCGACCTGCACCGTCGGATCGAGTTCACCAAGCCGGCCGATGGCCCGAAACTGAATGCGGTTGCGGTGCAGATCCTCGATCTCTTTGCGCAGATACTCCTTCAGGAAGGTCATGAGCGCCTCGACCTCAATTGCCGGGCGCTTCCAGTTCTCGACGGAGAAGGCATAGAGGGTGAGGGCCTCGATTCCGAGCCGGGCGCAGGCATCGACTGTCACCCGCACCGCTTCGACCCCGGCTCGATGGCCGGCGACCCTTGGCAGAAGACGCCGCTTTGCCCAGCGGCCATTCCCATCCATGATTACGGCAATGTGGCGTGGAAGTCGGGTAAAGTCGAGCCGCGACAACAAATTATCTTCGAGTGATCCGGGCTTGATCAATCCCGCAAAGTCTTCCTTCCCCGCAAAGTCTTCCTTCATGGTCTACCTGCTTTCATCCTGCAGATACTAATACTCGACTTTCATCAGCGTCAAACCATGGGCTGGCGCCGTCGAGCCGATCAGGCTTCGTTCACCCGCGTCAATCAGCGCCGCCATCGAGTAGATGCCACGGGCGGCGTAGCGACGGTGGCGATCGCCATTCAACTCCAGCAAGGCCGCCACCATTGTGCGGACCTGATAGCGAAGAAATCCGTTCCCGGTGAAATCTATCGCGATGACCTCCCCGTCCTGCCGGAGCTCGACCGCCGTGACGGTCCGAACCGATGTCGTCGCCTCACAGTCTGTAACGGTGAAGCCCCGGAAGTCGTGGCGCCCGACCAGCTGCGCCGCGTGGCTGGCAAGTCGCTGGTGATCCAGTTCAAACGGATAGTGCAAGGCGTACCGCCGCAGAAACGGACTCATGACCGGCGCGGTGACAACCTGGTACCGGTAAGTCTTGCGGTGGGTGTTGAACCGCGGGTGAAAGTCGTCCGCGACCGGCTCGACCGTGAGGATCCGGATATCCGCGGGCAGATTTCCATTGAGAGCCCGCCGCAGCCGCGCCGGAACCCATTCCCGATCGAGTCTGAAACTGATCACCTGCCCGGCAGCATGAACACCGGCGTCGGTGCGCCCGGCAGAGTGGGCAACAACCGCTGATCCGTTGAGCACCCCGAGAACCAGTTCGATCTCCGCCTGGATGGTTGGCTGCTTGAGCTGGCGCTGCCAGCCGGCATAAGCCGTCCCGTCGTAGGCGAGCACAGCCTTGTAGTTCATCGATCCGTCGCTTCTCCCACTTATCCGGGTCTCAGGCGGACGGCCCGCCGGGTCGACTGCCAGGTTTAATGGCCGGCGAACCATCGCTACAGAGCGGACAGGCATCTGGCTGATAGACAGGCACTTCGAGAACAGCCAGCGCGTGGCGCGGGACGCCCAGATCGACGGCCCCACCACTGCGGTCGATCAGCGAGCCGGCCCCGACGACCACTCCGCCGGCGGCGCGGACGACATCCATCACCTCGCGGGTCGAGCCTCCGGTGGTCACCACGTCTTCAACGACGAGGATATGCTCACCGGGATTGAGGTGGAATCCACGCCGGAGCTTCATCCCGCCATCCTGGCGTTCGGTGAAGAGCGCCCGGACTCCGAGGGCGCGGGCAACCTCGTGGGCCACGATTATTCCACCCAACGCCGGCGCCATGACCGCGTCGATGCGGGGGATGCGCCCATCCGCGGCGGCCAGTCCGGCCAACTCCGCACAGAGCGCGGCGGCAACCGCCGGATGCTGCAGCACCAGGGCGCACTGCAGATAACGTGAACTGTGGAGACCAGAGCTGAGCAGAAAATGGCCCTTCAGAAGCGCCCCATTCTGCTCAAATATTTGCAGTACCTCTTCAGTCTTCATCTCTGTTTGATCCTGTAATTATATAACGATATGGAAAATGGCGAACAACCCGGACCCTGACACCAGCCAACTGCACAATGCGCCGGATGTCATGATCGGTAAATCCACGTTTGACCGAGACGGCCGCGTCGTTTCGGACCAGCCGGTTTCGGGTAAAGATGCGGGTCAGCAGAATGATCGAGATCCAGGCCAGTGGATGGCGACGCAGATCATTGATCACAAAGGCTTCCCGGGCGACTCGCGAGAATCCGCGCAGCAGCGCCGCCGCCGACTCATCCTCGAAATGGTGAAGAAAGAGCGAGGCTATCACAAAGTCGACTCCACCATCCGCAAATGGAAGCGCGAGGGCATCGGCACGGATGGCGTTGATCTCCGGATAGTCACGCACCTGCTCGGCCGCCGTGCAGGCGGCGAGATGGTTGATATCGACGACGATAAATTGCACCGCAATCCGCTCGCCACGCGCCCAATCGACGACCGTCCGTGGAATGTCGGCGGAGCCGGTTCCGATGTCGAGCAACCGGATCGTCTCGCCCGGCCGCCGGATCGCCTGCTCCCTGATCAAGGGGAAGAGGTGTCTCGCCAGCGACCGGTAACCACCGAGGTAGCGGTTGACCCGCCGCAGATCGGCCAGACAGTCGAGGTACTCGTCCCGACCATAGTCCGATCCGTCCATCAGTTCTGGTTCGCGGCTTCTTTGCTGAAACTCTCGCCACAGGCTGGCCAAATGCATGTCACCCTTTCCCCCTGAGTGGCCCGTCATTTCGACCCCGGAGGGCCGACCCCGGAGGGCCGACCCTGGAGGGCTGACCATGACGGGC
>JBEAVZ010000120.1:0-5874 GCA_041160645.1 Acidobacteriota bacterium | reverse complement strand
TCAACCGCCTCTTCGATGCCCAGCCGGGCCCGGATAAAATCGAAAGTGCCATTGGTGGTCAGGGTTGCCGAGGTGAGCACGACTGTCTCGGTCTCGCGGAAGAGACGATCACTGAGAATCGCCGAGGCGTCGATAGGCACGGCCTGAAGGGTGATGCCCCGTCCCCGGCGCTCGCACCAGCGGACGAAGGTGTCCTCGGCCGCCTCGACGTGAAGGATGAAGTCGAGGTCAAACCTGAGCTGGTCCGTTCGTCGCAGGAGCGCCTCCATCTCCGCCGGAGGATCGAGGACCACCTTGAGGGCGGCACTGAGTCGATCGATCGCCTTCCGAAGGGCAAGGTATCTTTCTCCGGCGGGGGTCACCTCAACTGAGCCGCCGTCCGTGTCGCCAGGCCGGCCACGAAAGAACATCGATCGCTGCAGGACCATCTTTCCGTCACCAGTCTGCTGCCCCTCGCCTCCCTGAAAATTGAGCCAGAACTGATCGGCCATCCCCATGACCCGCGACCCCGCGCGGAGAACCTCGGTCGCCGACTCGCGATCTGTCAGATCGAGGCGGGTGATGTCACCGACGAGATCGGAGATCTGCCAGGTCGAAACCGATGCCCCAAAGTACTGCATGGCGATATCTTCGATCTGGTGGGCCTCATCGAAGATGACGGCATCATAGTCGGGCAAGACCTGCCCCCATTCACGCCCGCGGAGCGCCAGATCGGCAAAGAAGAGGTGATGATTGACAATGATGATCTCTGACTCCAGCGCCCGCTGTCTGGCGCGGGTGATGAAGCAGGACTCGAACTTATCGCACTTCGAACCGATGCAGATGTCGGAACGGGCATCGATGTGGCGCCAGAAAGGAAGGTTGGTCGGCAGATCACTCAATTCGGCGCGGTCTCCTGTCTCGGTCTGGCCAGCCCATCGGTTGATCACTCCAAAATGATCAATATCGTCGAGCCCCTCGAGGAGCGGCGAATCGGAGGCCTGTTCAAGCCTCTGCAGGCAGACATAGTTCGACCTCCCCTTAAGGTAGGTTGCCCGAAAAGTCTGGGGAAGAACCTTCTGCAGAAATGGAATGTCTTTGTAGTAAAGCTGCTCCTGCAGGTTCTTGGTTCCGGTTGAGACGACGATCCGTCGGCCTGTAGCAATCGCCGGGATGAGATAGGCGAGCGTCTTCCCGGTACCCGTGCCAGCCTCAACCAGGAGATGGCGGCGGGACTCGAGCGCTTTTGCCACCGCCTCAGCCATCGCCAACTGCCCCTGCCGAAATTCATACTCCGGATGGCGGCGGGCAAGAAGCCCATTTCGGCCAAATATCTCTTTCATCGATCCTCTACTGAGTCTTCAAGTTGATATAAAAGCGCTGAATCATCATCCGTGGTCGTGCCGAATGTTGGCGACCACCAAGCCACCTCCACATTGCCGCCGGAACGCCCGCCGAGACGAGCGTCGGCGGAGAGAATAACATGCAGAGGGGCGATTCGGCGACGATCTCTTGTCTGACTGGCACTTCAATGTCAAACTTGGAGTTCGAGAATCGTCCGGTGAGCGCGCCGAGGCGCCTGAATGAGCAGGTCACGGCCCGGCTGACCGATCTCCATGGTTGCCTTGAGGTTATGCGAATTACCGAGATCTTTCATTCTATTCAGGGTGAGTCATCATATGCGGGCAGACCGTGCGTCTTCGTCCGCCTCACCTGGTGCAACCTGCGCTGTACCTGGTGTGACAGCGAATACACCTTCACCGGCGGGACCGAAATGAGTCTCGACGCGGTGCTTGAGCAGGTCAGAAAATACAACTGCCCACTGGTGGAGATCACCGGCGGTGAGCCGCTGGTCCAGAAGAACGAGTGCCGGGAACTCGTCCGGCAGTTGTGTGAAGAGGGTTATGAGGTGCTGATCGAGACCAGTGGGAGCCTCGACATCAGTGTTCTCGACCCCCGGGCGGTTCGCATCCTCGACATCAAATGCCCGGGGAGCGGCGAAGAAAGGCGAAACCGCTGGGAGAACCTCGACTGCCTCTCCCAGCGCGACGAGATCAAGTTTGTCATTCTCGACCGCCGTGACTTCGACTATGCGGTTGAGGTGATCGAACGTTATGGTCTCGACCGTCGTGACCCGGCGGTCCTCTTCTCGCCAGTCTGGGGAAAGATCGACCTCGCCCAACTCGCCCAATGGATCCTCGAAACGGGTCTGCTGGCAAGAATGCAACTGCAACTCCATAAGTATATCTGGGGACCAGACACCAAAGGAGTCTGAAGACAGGACGCCTATGATCTCAATCGTTCTTGCAAGCGGTGGAAT
The DNA here is from genome assembly GCA_041160645.1 of Acidobacteriota bacterium. GTDB lineage: Bacteria > Acidobacteriota > Blastocatellia > RBC074 > RBC074 > CAIOZW01. Next base: position 3,575 of record JBEAVZ010000120.1, on the reverse strand, counting down.
GGACAGCTGTGTCACGACGGCCCTCGCGGCGGCCGAGTCAGAGCTGGCAATGCTCCATGTCAGCTATGGACAGCGGACTGAAGCCAGGGAAGCCCAGGCCTTCACCGCGATTGCCGACCACTATCGAGTGACCCGGCGACTGATGACCAGCCTTGCCTACCTGACCCAGATCGGCGGCTCTGCGCTGACCGACCATTCGATCGAGGTCAGCGCGGCCAATCTGGAATCAAAGGAGATCCCCACCTCATATGTGCCTTTCCGGAATACCCACCTTCTGGCCATTGCCACCAGCTGGGCGGAAGTGATCGGGGCACAGCGAATCTACATTGGCGCCGTAGCGGAGGACAGCTCCGGCTATCCTGACTGTCGCCCCGAGTTCTACGCGGCCTTCTCCCATTTGATCGAGGTCGGGACCAAACCTGAGACCCGCATCGAGATCGTCACCCCGATCATCAATATGCGCAAAAGTGAGATCATCCGCCGCGGAGTCGAGCTGGGGGCGCCGCTTCACCTCACCTGGTCCTGCTACCGTTCCAACGCCTTGGCCTGCGGCACCTGTGACAGCTGTGCTCTCCGGCTGCGTGGATTCCGAGAGGCCGGGCTGCCCGATCCGATCGACTATGCTGATGATTCAGGCTGGCGACTTTGAATGATATTGAATTATGGGCAGACGAGGACTACAATGTACTTTCTGAAGTGACCAGGCTGATCGAGACCAGCCTCCACCAAGATTTCTGCTCGACCCCGGTTGGCCCGATCCTGCCTGTTGCCCGGCTCTGCCTGCGGCGTGGTCCCGGTTATGGTTCGGTCCCGGAAGTTTTCAGAACTACAGCTCATCCCGATCATCGGTGAGCATCATATCCCAATAGTGAAAGCATCACGCGGAGGACACAAATGAGAATGAAAAAAGCCTGGTCAGGTATACTGGGTGCACTATTGATCTCCATGACGGCGCTGACCGTTTCAGCCCAGGTCGGTCGCCTCGAGGGCGATGTGGTCAAGGCCGGCACCGGAGAGATAGTCGTCGGCGCGGAGATCCAGATTGTGCGGACCGACATCAAGGGAAACTACAACGTCAAGAGCGACAAGAAGGGCCATTTTCTTCACGCTGGTGTCCCCTATGTCGGCACCTACACCCTCATCATCTCGGCGGAGGGCTGCGCTCCCTACTTTATGACCTCCATTCGCCCGACGGGTGAGCTCATGAAGGTCGAACTCCAGAATGGAGATGGCCGCAAGCTGACGATCGATGAGGTCAAGGCGATTCAGAAGTCGGGCCCGGCCGGCCCCGCGGCCCAGCAGAAACAGTTGACCGCGGCCGAGATCAAGAAGCAGCAGGAAGAGTACGAGAAGAAGCGCCAGGAGATCGAGAAGCAGAAGGCAGACTTCGACAGCATGAAGAAGTACTTCGAGCAGGGCCAGCAGCTCGCCGCGAACAAAGACTACCCCGGCGCGATCACCGCCTACACCGAGGCGTCCAAGCTCGACCCCGAGCAGGAAGCAGTTTGGGCCAACCTTTCACTGGCCCTTTACAATCGCGGCGTGGTCAACCTGAACGAAAGTCTGCGCGACATGTCCAAGCGTGATGTGGCCAAGCAGGACTTCACCGACGCCATCAATTCGATCGACAAAGCACTGGCCCTGGCTGAAGGTAAGCTGGCGGATGCCGCCAAGGCGCCCGCAGCCAAAAAGTCGAAGAGTCAGTATCTGAAGATCAAGGCCGATTCTGAGTCGCTCCTTGCCCGCCGTCTCGGTGTGCTGGAGATGGCCGATGCTGCCGTCAGGGACTACCGTGATGCCGCCGCCAACTCCGATGTGCCGGCTGACAAGACCAGCTTTGATCTGAAGGGCGCCGAGACTCTCTACGAGGCAGGCAAGATCGAAGAGGCAGTCGCGATGTACCAGAACATCCTGACGACCGATGCCAACAACATCGAGGCGCTCTACAAACTTGGCCTCGCCTATGCGGCGCTGGCCAAGTTCCAGGACTCGGCCAATACGCTTCAGGCCTTTGTTGACCGCGCCCCGGAGACCGATCCGCGCTTGGCCGAGGCCAAGATCGTCATCAAGGATCTGATCGTCGGCAACAACCTCGAACCACCCAAGACGCTCGACAAGCGCGGCGGCAAGGCTCCGGCAAAGAAGAAGCCTTAACCTCCCGCACTCCGCGACCAATGATCATCGATCAGAAGGGGCAGGTGAACCATCACCTGCCCCTTCCCTTTTCGGCCCCCCGCCATTACCGCGCCCGCAGCGTTTTTCTTCATAAAGTGGTCGGGGAACCGTGCAAGGCTTGTTCCACTGGAAAATTGTCCATCGGCATATTTATCATCTGTTATAATCTGCGGCGACCTCAATCTGTATCGACATTCTGGATCATTCAAACATAACCACTCAGCCGGGTGGCTTGACATCTCTCGAGGTGACAGTGATGAAGGAGAAGGGTCTATTCGGAGCGTTGCGCGGAATAGCCACGCCGAAAAGTGGCGCGGCCACTCCGCGAAGTTTCTGGCCAATCCGGCGGATGATCAAGCGGATTGATCAAAAAAGTCTGATCATCGTCGGGCTGACGATGCTGCTGGCAGGAACCTGGATTGGGTTGACCCTCTCCAGATTTCAGCCTGAAACACGGGCCTGGTCACCGGAGACGAGTGGCGGGTTCGCCGCTATTGCCAGTGCGGTTGAGCCATCAGTGGTCAACATCTCCACCGTCGCCCGCCCCGTCAACGTGATTCGCGGTGAAGATGGGGCCTCGCCCGAAGATCGCTTGACGAAGCTTCCACCTGCGGCAGCCGATCAGATCAGGCGTGGCAGTGGATCCGGTGTGATCGTCGATCCGCGTGGGTATATTCTGACCAACAATCACGTCATTGCCGGAGCGGAGCGAATTCGGGTCAAACTGGCCGATGGGACCGATCTGCGGGCGAGGCTGATTGGGGCTGATCGCGAAACCGATCTGGCGGTCGTCCAGGTCGATCCGCCGCGTCCCCTCAAGGCAATCCGTCTCGGCGACTCAGAGCGGATGCGAGTCGGTGACTGGGTACTGGCGATTGGGGCCCCCTTCGGCTTTGAACAGACCGTCACCGCGGGAATCATCAGTTCAACCAATCGAGATTCGCACGATCTTTACCAGCGTGTCGGCTTCCAATTCTTCCTGCAGACCGATGCCGCCATCAATCGTGGCAACTCAGGCGGCCCGTTGATCAACCTGTCAGGTGAAGTGATTGGAATCAACACGGCGATCGCGACCAGCACCGGCGACTACAATGGAATCTGCTTTGCCCTGCCAGCCGCGGAGGCGCTCCAGGTCTACCGGCAGCTGATCAGTGAAGGACGCGTCACGAGAGGATTTCTCGGGGCACTGACCGAGAGGGTGACGCCCCAGATTGCCCGTGTCTTTGGATTGGCCACTGCCCGGGGTGCGATCATCAGCAACGTGAGCGCCGAGATGGAAGTGGATGGAATCCGCGTTGAAAGTCCAGCGGCCAGAGCGGGGCTGCGCGCCCAGGATATCATTATCAACTTCAACGGTGAGTCGATCGTCGACGATGGTGACCTGGTCAGAAAAGTGGCGG
>JBEAVZ010000069.1:0-8975 GCA_041160645.1 Acidobacteriota bacterium | reverse complement strand
GGACAAGACGGGTGAGTTGATCGCGACGATCTACCAGGATGAGCGGACGCGCATCTACTGGAAGAGCAAGGAGTGGCAGGCCGACTACGACTTTCTCCAGAAACAGTTTCCGGGGCGTGAGTTGGGCATCGGATCGATGACGACCGATGAGAATCTCATGATCGTCAGTGTGTCGAGCGATACCGAGCCGGGTGAGAGCCATCTCTTCGATCGAAAGACCCGCCAGCTGACCTTGCAGTACCGGATTCGCGAGAAGCTGTCGCGGGAGCATCTGGCGCAGATGGAGGCGGTCACTTACCCCTCCTCGGACGGGCTGGAGATTCCGGCTTTTCTGACGCTGCCCAAAGGAGTTCCGGCGAAGGGGCTGCCGGTGATCATCTTCCCGCACGGTGGGCCGTGGGCGCGGGATGGCTGGGGATATGACAGTTACGCGCAGTTTCTGGCCAATCGCGGGTACGCCGTGCTGCAGCCCAATTTCCGTGGTTCGACCGGTTATGGCAAGAAATTTCTCAATGCCGGGAATCTCGAGTGGGGCCAGAAGATGCAGGACGACCTGACCTGGGGCGCCAAGTACCTGATCGGGCGGGGGATTGCCGATCCGAAGCGGGTTGGGATCATGGGCGGATCTTATGGTGGATACGCGACGCTGGCCGGGCTGGCCTTTACGCCGGACGTCTATGCCTGTGGCGTCTCGATCGTCGGACCGTCAAATCTGCTGACGCTGCTCGATTCGATTCCGCCCTATTGGGAGGCGGCGCGGAAGGTCTTCCACGAGCGGATGGGTGATCCGAACACTCCGGAGGGCAAGACGCGGTTGGAGCGTCAGTCGCCGCTCAATTCCGCCGCGAAGATCAAGTCGCCGCTGCTGGTGATTCAGGGAGCGAATGATCCGCGCGTCAAGCAGGCCGAGTCGGATCAGATCGTCGTCGCCCTGCGTGACCGTGGATTTCCGGTCGAGTATCTGGTGGCGCCGGATGAGGGCCACGGATTTGCCCGACCGGTCAACAACATGGCCTCCTTTGCGCTGACCGAGAAGTTCCTGGCGAAGCACCTGGGGGGGCGTTACCAGGAGGAGATGAAGCCGGAGCTTGCGGCGCGCTTGAAGGAGATAACGGTCGATGTGAAGACGGTGGTTCTGAAGAAGGCGCCATCAGTCTCGGCCACGCCGCTCAAGCCGGTGGCCGATCTGAAGCCGGGAGTTACAAAGTATTCCGGCAAGATCGAGGTGGCCGGCCAGTCGATCCCCTTCACCGCGAAGACAGAGATTGGTGAGGATGGCGGCCGGTGGGTGATCACCGAGGCGGTTCAGTTGCCGCAGGGTGAGATGACCGATAAGTCGACCTACGAGAAGACGACGCTCGTCCCGGTTCGCCGCCAGATCAATCAGGGCCCGGTGACGATCGAGGTCAGTTACGAGGGAACCAGGGCGAAGGGGAGCATGGCGATGAACGGCCAGTCGCGCCCCTTCGAGGTCGATCTTGGCGGAGCCATCTTTGCTGACGGCGCCGGGACGGCCGAGTTGTTGGCGACCCTGCCCCTTGCCGAGGGCTTCACGACGGTCTTCCGCAACTTTGATCTCAACACCCAGAAGCCGTCGGTCAAAGAGCTGAAGGTGGTCGGGGTGGAGAAGGTGACGGTGCCTGCCGGCACTTTCGAGGCCTTCAAGGTCGAGGTCGCCGATGCCGAGGGTGGTGGCCGGACGACCTACTGGATCGCCCGCGATGGCCGGCGGGCGCTCAAGTCGAGCGCGGTCATGCCGCAGTTCAATGGCGCCATCATGACCATCGAGCGGGTCGAGTAGTCGCTCTTTTTGCCAGGGTGGGCCGCCCTCCCCGCGGGGAAGGCGGCCCTTAATCCAATCGATCCACACGATTCACCAGATTTATGGCCGTCTACGAGCATCAATATAAACCCTACGCCGGGCCCCTCAGCAGAGCCTGGTCGCGCTTCCTCGTCATCCCGCGCTATGCCTATGAAGACCTCTTCCAGTTCCGCTTCTTCATTGCTCTCTATGCCTTATGTTTCGTGACGCCGCTGCTCTTCACGATCCTGATCTACCTGCACCACAACGTGACGGCGCTGGCCGTCTTTCAGCTGGATGCCGCGAGTCTGATCCCGATCAATGGCAACTTCTTCCAGATCTTCATGTCGGTTCAGTCGGCCCTCGCCTTTCTGATGACGGTGATCATCGGCCCGATCCTCATCTCACGTGATCTGGCCAACAATGGGTTGCCGCTCTACCTCTGTCGTCCCTTCACGCGGGCCGAGTACATTCTTGGCAAGATGGCCGTGCTCGGGCTGTTGCTCTCGTCATTCACGTGGGCGCCGGGGCTGTTGCTCTTCCTCTTCCAGGGCTATCTCGCCGGCGGAGGATGGCTGCTCGATAACTGGTGGATCGGCGGGGCGATCCTTCTCGTCAGTCTGGCCCAGATCAGCATCTTCGCGCTGCTGGCCATGGCCTTTTCGGCCTGGTTGAAGTGGCGGACTGCCGCGAGTGCGGCCCTCTTTGCCATCTTCATCATTCCGACTCCGATCGGTTTCGCCATCCAGGAGATCTTTCGCACGCGCAAAGGCCACCTGTTCAATCCGGGGCTGGCGATCGATCAGCTGATGCGCCATCTCTTTCGGACCATGTCTCCGGATGAGTTGCTTCTTTCCGTGGCGGAAGCCGGGCTGGTCTGGCTGGCCTATGCGCTGCTCTCTCTCTGGATGCTCACCCGGAAGGTCCGCGCTTATGAGGTGATTGCGTGATGAGAGTTGAGCCACGATCCACTGATTTGATCGTCTTTGAGGATGTCTCGAAATTTTACGGTGAGATTCTCGGTGTCAATCGGATCAATCTGACGATCGCCCCCGGGATTACCTCGCTGGTCGGGCCAAACGGCTCCGGCAAGACGACGCTCATGAATCTGATGACCGGGCTGATCCAGCCGACGCGCGGCCGCATCTCGATCCTCGGCCTCACGCCGACCGAGCCGGAGCGTCTCTTTCAAGTGGTTGGATACTGCGGCCAGTTCGACTCATTTCCGCGGGGAGTGACCGGCTATGAGTTTGTCAGCTCTTTTCTGCGTGTTCACGGCTACCCGCGAGCGAAGGCGGAGGAGAAGGCGTGGCAGGCGATCGAGCGGGTCGGGCTGGTTGAGGCGGCCCAGCGGAGAGTCGCCGGTTACAGCAAGGGGATGCGCCAGCGGATCCGACTTGCCCAGTCGATTGCCCACGAGCCGCAGGTCATGATTCTCGATGAGCCGCTCAATGGACTCGATCCGATGGCGCGGGCGGAGACGATCCGGTTGTTCCGTGAATTGGCGCGCGAAGGGTTGCACCTGATCATCTCGAGCCACATTCTGCACGAAGTCGACACCATGTCGGATCGGGTGGTTCTGATCAACAATGGCTACATCCTCGCCGAGGGTGGGGTGACCGGGGTGCGCGAAGAGATCGAGGACCATCCGATCCAGATCATGATCCGCTGTGACCAGCCGCAGGAGCTGGCGGCACGGGTCTTCGCCGCGCCGCACGTGGTCGAGGCCCAGCTCCATCCGGATCGACAAGGTCTCTTTGTGAAGACGACCAGCCCGGATGAATTCTTTCTGATGATGAACCGTCTGGCGATCGAGAGCAGTGTCGTCATCGAATCGGTAACGCCGGTCGATGACGATCTGGCCGCGGTCTACCACTATCTGATCGGTTCGAGTGGCGGAGGTGAGGCATGACATCCCAGTACACAGCGACCTATTCGAGCCGCTTCGACAAAGCCGCGCTTTCTCACTGGTGGCGTCAGATCGTCGCCATCCTGCGGATTGAGCTGAGCAAGAACTTCTGGGGACGCCGGGCGCTGCTGCTCTACCTGCTGGCGCTGGCGCCGGTGGTGATCCTCTTTCTCCTGGCGATCGTCGATCCGGATGGAGCGAGCGATATCTCCCGCGACTGGAACAGCGCCCAACTCGCCTTCGTCAATATTTATGACGCGCTGATTCTGCGGACGGTCGTCTTCTTTGGCAGCGCGTGGATATTTATGAATCTCTTCCGGGGCGAGGTGGTTGACCGAAGCCTCCACTACTATTTTCTCGCCGCGCTGCGGCGCGAAGTGCTGGTGATCGCCAAGTATTTTGCCGGAATGGTGGCGGCGACGACACTCTTCAGTTTCAGCACTCTGGGGGCGCTCTTCTTTCTCTATTACGCCCGTGGCTATCCGGCCAATGTCGACTTTCTGCTCGATGGATCGGGCTGGCAGCAGATCGTCGCTTACGAGGCGATCACCCTGCTTGCCTGTCTTGGCTATGGGGCGGTCTTTATGTTCATTGGGCTCTTCTTTCGGAATCCGATCATTCCGGCTCTGGTGGTCTATGGTTGGGAGTGGCTCAATTTTCTGCTTCCGCCGTTCCTGAAGAAGATCAGCATCATCCACTATCTCGAGTCACATCTGCCGATTCCGATCGACGAGGGCCCGTTCGCGACGATCGTTGCGCCGACGCCGGTCTGGATCTCTGTGCCGAGTCTGCTTCTCTTCACGACGCTGGTGCTGATCTTGACGGCGGTCAGAATTCGCCGCATGGAGATTCGCTACGGAATGGAGTAGGGGAGCGGGAAGGGTGCGGGACTAAAGCAGGTCGTCCGGATGCGGCGGCGTGGAGAGGGAGACTCTTCCACGCCGCCGCGCCATTTGGTCCGGAGACTACTTGCTGAGTTCAGCGAGCTTGACCGGACGCTTCTCGGCCGCCGAGAGATCAGCGGCGAAGACGACCCGGTGGCTTTCGAAGGCCGTCTCGAAATCGGTCAGCGGCATATTCTCGCCCTTGCGAAGGCTGTCGATGAAGGCGGTGAACTGCGGCAGGTACGGGTGGTCGTGAACATCACCCGAGTCGATCATGCCGGTCTCGAGGGTGCTCCAGCGCTGCTTGCTCATCCCCTGCAGCTTGGCGCTGTAGAGTTTGTTGTCAAGGATGCTGCCTTCGCTGCCGACGAGGTGGATGTGAAAGTAGTAGGGCTGGAGGCAGTCGACGACCGAGGCGACCTTGCCGATCCGGCCATCCTTGAAGCGGAGGAGGGTGACAGTGGTCGTGTCATACTCGTACGGCTCGAAGATCGGGTTGGTGGAGCGATTGCTGTAGCTGGTGACCTCCTCGACCTCGCCATCCATCATCATCAGCAGCAGGTCGAGCGCGTGGCAGCCGGCGGTGAGCAGGCTGCTTCCGCCAAAGTCCTTCTTGACGTTCCACGGGAACTGGCCGTACCACGGGCCGATGCCGTGGTAGTAGTCGACCTCGGCATAGTGGAGCTCACCGAGCAGGCCCTGGTCGATCGCCGCGCGGAGCATGGTGCCCTGCTGGCTGAAACGAACCTCGAAGCAGACGCAGCTCTTCACCCCGGCCTTGTTGATCGCCTCACGGATGGCAATGGCGTCGGGATAGTTGATGGCGATCGGTTTCTCGATGATGAGGTGCTTGCCAGCCTGGGCGGCGGCGATCGCCTGCTCGGCGTGGAAGGGGTGCGGGGTACAGATGTCGATGACGTGGATCGAGGGATCCTTGAGCATCTCTGCGTAGTCGCGGTAGGCCTTGAGCGGGGTGCCATACTGGGCCGAGATTTCGGCCTCATTCAGCTCGCGGCGCGAGCAGACGGCGGTCACCTTGACACCCGGAATCATGTTGAAGGCCGAGATGTGGGCGCCGGCCACCCATCCCAGTCCGACAATGCCGATATTGATCTGTTCCATCGTTTTCTATCTCCTCAAATTGGTTGTCTGATCTGACGATTCTGCAAGTTACTCAATTCTGGTGGCGAACAGCGGTTCCGAGCAGATCCTGCAAGAGCGGATCGTGCGGGTAACCGTGGCCGCGATGTTGGCGAAGCCCCTCGGCATATTCGACGCCGCACTCGCGACCGAAGGTCGCGGCCCATTCGGTCATGCGGTTGAGATATTCATCGACCCCGTGGTGAGCCCGCAGCCAGTCGCGCTGGCTGCGATGGCGGCTGAGCAGTTCGCGTTTCGCGGCAATAACCGGGGTGATCTCGACGTGAAAGTCGGGAAGAATGCGGTGGCCAAAATGGTCGAGCCCCTCGACCGGGTCGGCATAGTAGAGGGCCGGCGTGCCCGCGGTCGGGTGGGCCGGGGCGATCTGGCGGGTCTCATAAAGCGGCATGGCCAGCGCAAAAGTGGCCCCGCGGACGAGGCGGGTCGTCTCTTCGTGATCGAGCATGTAGTCGACCGGCGAATGGGTGATGACGATATCCGGACGAAATTCACGCATCCGTTCGACAACCCGGCGCAGATTTTCGGCATTGAAGATGACTTCGATATCGCGCAGGCCGGCGCATCCATACCAGCCGCCAAGGTAGGCCGCGGCATCCTGTGCCTCGGCGAGGCGGAGTCGCGAGATCTCATCCCGCGACAAGTTGGCCGACCCGCAGTCTCCGCTCGTCATCGAGAGGATGCCGACCGGGCAGCCAAGTTGACGGAGCAGCAGCAGGGTTCCCCCGACGAGGATCTCCGCATCGTCGGGATGTGACATAGCGGCGAGTATCCGCGGTCTTTTTTCAGTTTCAAGCATGAAGTCTCTCCTCAAGGCAGAGATTATGCCGTCTCCGGTCGCGAGACTCAAATTCTTTGGATCATCGATCTTTTCGATTCCCGTGACGACTCGCCAAGTCGGCGCACGGGGCCCAAATGGCCATCTGATTGTGATATCGTAACGACAGGATATGACCAGAGCCAGCAGCAGAATTCATCTCAATGCCGGGCGGGCGCTGACCAGAAGCGCGGGCGTCCCGCTTTTGCACGGCAACCGCGTCAAAATTCTGCGCGATGCCGCCGAGAACTATCCCGCCTGGATGAAGGCGATCGAATCGGCAACAGAGAAGATCTTCTTTGAGAGTTATATCATTCACGAAGATGAAGAGGGAGAGGCCTTTGCGGCGCTGCTGAAGGCCAAGGCCCGCCAGGGGGTCCGCGTCCGGGTTCTTTATGATTGGGTTGGGGCGCTCAACGCGACCACAAACCTTTTCTGGAACGGGATGCGCGAGGCGGGGATCGAGGTTCGCTGCTTCAATCCCCCGCGCTGGGACAGTCCGCTCGGTTGGCTTGGACGAGACCACCGGAAGATGATTGTCGTTGATGACCGCCTTGGATTCGTGACGGGGCTCTGTATTGGAAGCATGTGGCGGGGCGATCCCCACCGCGGCGTCGAGCCGTGGCGGGACACGGGGGTTGAAATCGAGGGGCCGGCAGTTGCCGCGATTCAGCAGTCGTTTGCGCAGATGTGGCAGCTGGCCGGAGCTCCCTTGCCGGTCGAAGAGATCCTGCAGCCGACCGCAATACCTGAGGTCGGCACGATGGCTGTCCGGGTTGTCGCGAGCATGCCGAACACGGCCGGACTCTATCGACTCGACCAGATCATCGCCGCCGGCGCCCGCGAGACGCTCTGGCTGACCGATGCCTATTTTGCCGGCACCACGCCGTACGTTCAGGCCCTGCGGGCCGCCGCCCTCGACGGCGTCGATGTCCGCCTGCTCGTTCCGCAGGCGACCGACATTCCGTTCATGCGGGCTCTGTCACGTTCCGGCTATCGACCCTTGCTCGAGGCCGGGGTGCGGGTCTTCGAGTGGAACGGGTCGATGCTCCACGCCAAGACTGCCGTCTCGGATGGCCACTGGGCGCGGGTCGGCTCGACCAATCTCAATCTGGCCAGCTGGATCGCCAACTGGGAGCTGGACATCGTCGTCGAGAACCGCCATTTTGGCCAGGAGATGGAGCGGCTCTACCTCGAAGATCTCGAACGGTCGACGGAGATCGTCCTCACCGCCGGATGGAAGACCCGACCACTCCGCCCATCGTACAAACGCCATCAGCCACGGGGACTGCGTCGCCGCATTGGCGCGGAGGGCTCGAGTCGGGCGGCGGCCGGAGCGCTGCGGATCGGACGGGTTGTCACCGCCGCCATTACCAACCGCCGGGTTCTCGGGCCGGCCGAGGCGCGGATCATGGCCCTTGGCGGCAGCCTCCTCGCGCTCGTCTCGGCGCTGGCGATCGTCTGGCCACGGGCCCTCGCCTGGCCGCTCGGAGGGTTCGGGTTGTGGCTGGCCCTCGCCCTGCTCCTTCGCTCCGTCAAACTCTTCCGCGAGGGGCGGACCACCCAGAACAATATTCAGGAGTCAGCCAAAGCAGAGGAAGAGCATGGCCGGGATCGATAGACTGCGCGTCACCACCTACAATATTCACAAATGTCGCGGACTCGACCGTCGGGTCAGTCCGGAGCGGATCGTTGCCGTGCTGCGCGAGATCGATGCCGATGTGATTGCCCTCCAGGAGGTCGTCTGTGTGCAGGGGCAGGAGGACCAGCACGATCAGGCCCACTTCATCGCCCGTCAACTGGGAATGGATTTTCGGCTGGGTGAGAATCGGCAGCTCGCGGGGGCCGCCTACGGAAATGTCGTCATCAGTCGATACCCGATCGCCTTCGCCCGCAATCACGATATCAGCATCGCCGGGCGTGAACAGCGGGGATGCCTGCGGGTCGATATCGATCTCCACGGCCGCCACCTGCTCCACGTCTACAATGTCCACCTCGGGACATCATTTTTTGAACGGCGCCACCAGGCCCGGCAATTGCTGACCGAGGATATTCTGATCAATGGTGGCCACGCTGGGCCGCGGCTGCTTCTCGGTGATTTCAATGAATGGACGCGCGGTCTCGCCTCGCGACTGCTTGCCGAGCATTTCGATTGCGCCGATCTGCGACTCCATCTTGGCCGCACACGCACCTACCCGGGAATTCTCCCGGTCATGCACCTCGACCACATCTACTTTGATGACGATCTCCGGCTGCAGGGAGGCGCGCTCCACCGTAGTCCCGCCGCGCTCATCGCGTCTGACCATCTGCCGATCGTCGCCGACTTCCAGCTCATTGACCCCTGATCAGGCATCCGGATCCGGATTCCACCAGCAGGGCCCCTTCGACTGGCGGGCGATGGCGGCC
>JBEAVZ010000032.1:0-5121 GCA_041160645.1 Acidobacteriota bacterium | reverse complement strand
GGTCTCGACCAGACGCGTCACCAGCTGACTGCGCGTAGTGAGCAGAATGGCCCGCTGCTGACTGTCAGCGGGCAGCGGAGCCCCCCACGTGGCGGCAACGGTGGCGCTGAGAACCTCGCGCAGCGAGGGATTCTCGGGATTCTCGGCGTTGAAGGCGACCAGACGCTCGATACGCGGTGGAGCCAGCAGCGCGTCGAAGGTGAGGTTAGCGGCGATCGAGGCCGCCCCCAGCAGGTCGAAGGCCGGGTCTGTCCGCCGGCCAAAATACTCGGTTGGCCCACCATCCACGCCGGTGGCAAAGCCGGTCGCGATGGGTGGAATCAGTTCAAGAATGGGTTTGGGAAGCGCGAGCGCGGACGGGCTGATCGTCGCCAGCAATTCGCGGAGAGCTTCGCGCTGACGAGCCGCCGGAACGATCCGCCGGTAGACGGCCGGGCTCGGCCCTGGCGCAGTCTTGACCGCATAGGTGAACTCCAGTCCGCCGATCGACTTGGCCGCCGCGACCAACTGAAAGCGATGGTGGAGATAGAGCGGCAAGAGCTTGGCCTCGAGCGCCGAGAGTGGCTGCCCGGAAGCGATATTCCTGAGACCATAATTGGCAAGGCCAATCCGCCGCACCTCCATCTCGTGGCGGAGCATGGCGATCGGATCGGAGCCGTTGTCCCAGACACTCGCCTGGGGATGGGCCGTGCCCACATCACGGGCGTCACGATCATCGATAAAGAGCATGCCGGCCGCCACTCCGGCCTCGACGATCTTCTGAAGCTCCTGCTCTTCATTGGCCCCGGCCGGGAACTCCGCATAGGCATACCTGACCGAGAAGATATCGTAGGCGCCCATGCCGGTGGCATAAGCATTGGACAGGTCGAGCCGCCCTTCGCGAATCTCGACGAGGGGCGCCGGATAGTCCATGACCGAGCCTCGGCCATAGCTGCTCGCGGCAAAGTTATGTGAAAAACCGAGCGTGTGGCCAACTTCGTGGGCCGAGAGCTGGCGAATCCTGGCGAGGGACATTGCCGCTGAATCCGTAGCGGGGTCGCCCAGCCCGGCCGCCGCCAGGTAGTCGACCTCCGGAGCGCTCGAGGCCAGACAGGCCGCCTCGGTTTCACCACTGGCGGCTGAAGCCGCCGCGCCGGCAATCATTCCCGTCCCAAGGAGCATATCCTGTCGAATGCGCAGGCTCCCCAGCGAAACATTGCCCTTGATGATCTGACCTGTGCGTGGATCGACCACCGAGGCGCCGTAGGACCAACCCCGCGTCGATCGATGAACCCAGTTGATCATGTTGTAGCGAATATCCATCGGATCGGCGTCAGCAGGCAGGACTCTGACCTGGAACCCATTCCGAAATCCCGCCACTTCAAAGGCCGCCGCCCACCACGAGGCGCCCTCGAGAAGGGCCGAGCGGATCGGTTCGGGAACTCCATTGTCGACATAGTAGACGATGGGCTCGACAGCCTCGGAGATCGCGGCGCCGGGGTTCTTCTTCTGCAGTCGATGGCGCCGAATCCAGCGCTTCTCGATCGGCTCGGTGAACGGTGAAGCGTAGTCGTGAAAAGTGAGCGGCATGGCGCTGACGCGCGGATCATAGTTCCGCGGGCGATACTGTCCTGGTCCGGGTGTGCCCGAAGGGTCGAGCGCCGGCAGTTCGACCAGCGAATGGTGCTGGCGCACCGTCACCGACTGTGGGGAGGGCGTGACGTTGCGCAGCAGAGGGCCGGCGTCGTCACCGGTCAGGGTGATGACCGTCTCGATCTCTGTGTTCCGGGGAAACCCTTTGGTCCGCGGGAGGTGAAAGACGCTTCGTGACTCATCGAAGCGAAAACTGCCCTGGCGCGCACTCCGCAGCCGCTCGGCCACTCCGTGTGCATCACGGAGGAGAAATGGCGTCGCGTCGACCAGGACGCGGTCCCCATCAGTCGCCTCAATCCGAAATCCCCAGATGACCGAGCGGGCAAATGAATCGGCAACGGCCCGCCGTTCGGCCGTGTCACTGCTCAGCGCCCGGTATCGATAGTTGGGCTGAACAAGCAGCAGCCGCGGGCCAACTCGTTCAAACATCACGACCGCACTCGTCCCCAACTGCCCGCGGTCGAGCCCGATCGGATTCGATCCAACCCCCGCCGGCAGTGAGATCTGGTAGAGAAACTCCTCATTGAAACGGCTCACTTCCATCCACATTCGACCCGCTTTCTGATCCCAGTAAAGGGGAATGTACCCATCGATCCTCTTTGTCCCGGAGGTCAGACTGGAGATCGAGCGGCTCTCCGTCTGGGCAATCAAGGTGGTCGTGGGGAGCAGGAGCAGTAAAGAAAGGAGTATGGTCTTCATTTAACAGCCTCTTGTAACAGCCTCTTGTAACAGCTTCGCGGTCATTTCATCCTGGTCGACGCCGCCTGGAGAAGATCGATCTCCGCCAGTTGATCGAACCGGTCGATGCGCGTCGTCTGCAGATTGGACAGAGAGGGATTGTCGATGAAGCGCTGTTGTCGGTCAAGCAGGATGGCCATCATTCCTGTTCCGAGGGCGCCCTCGATGTCTTCTCGCCAGCTATCGCCGATATGAACGGTCTCTCCCGGTTCCAGTCCCAGCTCGTCGAGCAGGAGCCGAAAGAGATACGGGGCCGGTTTCGCGCTCTCGCACATCGACGATATTTTGACCGCGCTGAAATAGCCACTCAGCCCCATCTCGCGCAGAATCGAGAAGAGGCGCGAGTCAAAGTTTGAGGCGATGCCGAGGATGAAGCCACGGTCCCTGAGAATCTCGAGGGTGGGGAGAACCCCCTCGACCAGCTGCCACAACTCAGCCTTCTCAAAAGAGTGGTAGAGCTTCGTAAAGTATGGCTCGAATGCAGGAAATGGACCAAGGTCGGCAAAGACTTCGCTGACGAGCTGACGCCACCACTCCATCTCTTTGCGCTGCCTTGTCTCTGGTGGCAAATCCGCCCGAAAGGCCAGGGCGGGCTGGAGCGGAAAGAGTCGGTAAAAATTCGCCTGCAACCGGAGCGGATCGACCTGCTGGCCAAACTCGGCGGCGAGGGCGGCATAGATCTCGCCAACCGGATAGCGTGGTTCGATCAGTGTTCCGCCTGCGTCAAAGAATATCCCGCGAATTCCGGCGCCTGTCTCCATCTTCTTCCTTGTTCACTTTCTCGTTTTCTTTCTCTCTTGCCTGATCTCTTCGGATTGTGGTGGCAGGGATCTTGCGCCGGTTTGGCAAAATCACCGCCAGCAGATAGAATACAGTGATTATCCATTGTAAAAAGTTGTTATGTAAACTCATCCGGGGAGATAACCGCCCCGGCCCGCATTTCACAATTGAGGGAGTTTGATTCATGAGGCAGAACAAGTCAAAGTGGGCGCCCAGCCTGAGTCTGGCCGTGCTCCTCTTTACCGCGAGCGCCTTGTCTACCTGGCCCCTGCCAGCGCAGGCGGACGGCGGCGAGGCCTATGCGTTGCAGGGCGGAACCATCGTCACGGTCACCGGTGGAGTGATCCAGAAAGGGACAATCGTCATCAGAAAGGGGCTGATTGAAGCCGTCGGGGCAGGCATTCCTATTCCCGGCGATGCGCGCGTCATCGATGCGAGCGGACTGACGATCTACCCGGGGCTGTTCGATTCGTATACCAATCTCGGGCTATCGCCATCGGCGGCTCCGGCCATGGCCCCGGCTGGTGGCGGAAGATCGTTCGCGCAGACTCCTGCCGCCCCCGCCGAGAGCGGACTGCTTCCGGAGGTCGATGTGACGACGATGCTGCAGACGGGACCGACGACCTTCGACAATCAGCGGGCCGCCGGCATCACGACTGCGCTGACCGGGCCCACCAATGGGATTTTTCAGGGCCGGAGCGCGCTGATCAACCTTGGCGCGGAGTCGGCGGAGCGCCTGATCATCCGCACCCCCTTCTCGCTCAATATCGCCTTCAGCACGGCGCGGGCCGGATATCCAAATTCGGCGATGGGCGTCTTCGCCTTTTTGCGCCAGTCACTGCTCGACGCGCAGCACTACCGTGAAGAATGGACCCGTTACCGAAACTCTCCCGTCGGCGCGAGCCGCCCGGAGATCAACCGGTCGATGGAGGCGCTGCAACCGGTCATCAACGGCGAGTTGCCGGTCGTCTTCAATGTCAATTCTGTCCGGGAGATGAAGCGGGCTATTGCCCTCGCCGAGGAGTTCAATCTCAAATACATCCTCAACGGCGGACTGCAGAGCTACCAGATTGCCGGTTTTCTCAAAGAGAAGAAGGTGACCCTGTTCCTCTCGCTCAGCTTCCCGCAACGTCCGACCGGCCTCGAGGATCCGGAATCTGAGTCGCTCAAGGCCCTGCGGGAACGTGCCGCCGCCCCCGGGACGGCCGCGACGCTTCACAAGGCGGGGGTCACCTTTGCCTTCAGTTCCGGGTCGCTGAGCCGACCAGCCGACTACCTCATCAACGCACAACGGGCCATCCAGGCCGGTTTGCCCAAAGAGACGGCACTGCGGGCGCTGACGATCATCCCGGCGACCATCTTTGGGGTTGACCGGCAATTGGGGAGCATCGAGAAGGGCAAGATTGCCAATCTCGTTCTCGCCACCGGCGACATCTTCACTCCCAACACCGTCATCAAGCACGTCTTTGTCGACGGGCAGAAGTTTGACATCAAGACGCCGGAGAATCCACGGCCGGCGGGCAACGGCGCACCGACCAGAAGCGCCGCGGCGACCGGGGCGGTCCAGGCCGGTGGCGTCTGGAGCATGACACTCCAGACGCCCGGCAATGCGGTCTCGAGCACGATGACCCTTCAGCAGAGTGGAGAGGCCGTGACGGGCGAGGTAACGACGCCCTTCGGCACCGCGCGCATCAATCAGGGACGAATCAGCGGCAGCACACTGACACTCGGCTATACGCTCAATTTTCAGGGCCAGGAGGTCCCGATTGAAGCCCGTGGACAGATCGAGGGTAACTCAATCCGGGGAACCATGAACGCCATGGGACAGAGCTTCACTTTCAGTGGCACTCGTCGCCCGAACCAGTAGCCATAACGACCGTCAGGTCTGATCAACGAAGGATGGATCGCTTATGAAGAGATGGCAGACATTTAACACCGTAGCGCTTCTGGTCGTGCTGGCCATGACTGCTC
>JBEAVZ010000023.1:0-5319 GCA_041160645.1 Acidobacteriota bacterium | reverse complement strand
TGTCTCGACCTACCGTGGGCAGCTCGATTTCAACGAGCAGCTGCTCGAGGGGCGCTTCTGGGATGAGCAGTCACTGCGCGACCGGGAGGCCGAACCGGAGATCTCGATCGAGGAGGTGCTCCATCGCGAGCTTGGTCTCCAGCTCGGGGACCGGGTTACCTTCGACGTGCTCGGCCGCCGGATTACGGCGCGGGTGACGAGCATCAGGAAGGTCGACTGGCGCAATGCCCGGACCGGCTTTCTGATCGTCTTCCGCCCGGGTCCGCTCGACGATGCCCCGACTATGTTCATCAGCGCCCTCCGCGGCCCGACCCTCGCCGCCGACCGGGCCCGCCTTCAGCGTGAGCTGGTCGATCGCTATCCAAATATCTCGACCATCGATGTCCGGGACATCATTGAGATTGCGCGGGGTATCGTCAACAACATCTCCCTGGCCATCTCCTTTGTCGGCGGCTTCGTCTTCCTGAGTGGTCTGCTGATCCTCATTGGCTCGATCGCCATGACCAAATTCCACCGACTCTACGAATCGGCTATTCTCAAGACCCTCGGCGCGAAGCGGAGACTGATCGTGCTGGTGACCCTGATCGAGTACGGGATACTTGGCCTGCTGGCCGGCCTGCTCGGATCGGCGGCGGCGATCGCCCTCACCTGGGCGATCAGCGAGAAGGCGTTGCGGATCACCTGGCACTTCAGTCCGACCGTCAACCTGCTTGGGGTCGGAATCGCACTTGGACTGGTGACGGTGGTCGGGGTGGTCTCGAGCTGGGATGTGCTGATCCGCAAGCCGCTCGGAATTCTGCGGAATGAATAGTCATCATCTGAAAAGTAGAATGGAGTCGCCGATGCCCAGGTTCCTCACCGTGCTCGCGATCGTCGCGCTGCTGACGATGACCGCCATCGCCCAACCGATCGCCCCTTCGATTTATCAGGAGCAGCTCTGGCAGGAGCTGCGCTGGCGCAACATCGGCCCATTCCGGGCCGGAAGAACAGTCGGCGCGGTCGGCATTCCATCCCAGCCGAATGTCTTCTTCATTGGGGTCAACAATGGCGGCGTCTGGAAGACGACCGACGCGGGTCGGACCTGGCGACCGCTCTTTGATGACCAGCCGACCGGCTCGATCGGCGATCTGGCGATCGCCCCCTCCAACCCCGATATAATCTATGTCGGCACCGGCGAGGGGCTGCAGCGGCCCGATCTCTCGACGGGTAATGGCATCTATAAGTCGACCGATGGCGGAAAGACCTGGCGGCATCTTGGGCTGGGCGATGCCCAGCAGATCGGATCAATCATCGTCGATCCGGTCAATCCCGACCGGGTCTTTGTCGCCGCGCTCGGCCACCCGTATGGGCCGAACCGCGAGCGCGGGGTCTACCGCACGCTCGATGGCGGAAAGACCTGGGAGCGGAAGCTCTACCTCGACGAGAACACCGGCGCGATCCAGGTCGCCTTCGATCCGCAAGACCCGCAGACAGTCTATGCCGACCTCTGGGCCGCACGGCAGGGGCCGTGGGAGAACGGGGCCTGGCAGGGCCCGGGGAGCGGCCTCTACAAATCGACCGATGGCGGAGAGACCTGGCGGCGTCTCACCAACGGCCTGCCCGACTTCGCTGCCGGGCTTGGGCGGATCGGCTTCGATGTCTCGCGCAGCCAGCCGCGCACGATCTATGCGACGGTCGACGCCAATCCCGGCGTTGCCGGCATCTACCGCAGCGACGACGCGGGAGAGAGCTGGCGGCGGCTCAATGGCGAACCGCGACTGTGGGGCCGCGGAAGCGACTTTGCCGAGATTCGCGTCCATCCGCAGAACCCGGAGGTCGTCTTTATCGGGAACACCGCCTCCTACAAATCGACCGACGGCGGGCGCACCTTCACTGGTTTCAAGGGAGCGCCGGGCGGCGACGACTACCACCGCATCTGGATCAATCCGCAGCATCCGGAGATCATGCTCTTCGCCACCGATCAGGGGGCGACCATCACCGTCAACGGCGGGGCAACCTGGAGCTCCTGGTACAACCAGCCAACTGCCCAGTTCTATCACGTCAGCACCGATAATCGTTTTCCATACTGGGTCTACGGTGGGCAGCAGGAGAGCGGCTCGGCGGCGGTCGTCAGCCGGAGCGACTACGGGGCGATCACCTGGCGCGACTGGCGCACGGTCGGCGTTGAAGAGTATGGCTATGTCGCGCCCGATCCCCTCAACCCGGAGATCACCTACGGGGGCAAGATCACCCGCTTCGACTGGAAGACGGGGCAGGTTCAGAACATCGCCCCCGAGATCATCCGCAGCGGCCGCTACCGTTTCCTGCGCACCGCTCCGGTCGTCTTCTCCCCGCTCGACCAGCGACGCCTCTACTATGCCGGCAATGTCCTCTTCATGACGAAGACCGGCGGGCAGAGCTGGGAGGTGATCAGCCCGGATCTCTCCCGCGAGAAGTGGGAGGTGCCGGCCAACGTCGGCGTCTACCGCACTCCGGAGATGGCGACGATGGCCCGGCGCGGCGTCATCTACACCGTCGCCCCATCCTTTCACGACGTCGGGATGATCTGGGTCGGGACCGATGACGGACTGATCCATCTGACGCGTGATGGCGGGAAGAGCTGGCGCAACATCACGCCTCCCCAGTTGCAGTCCTGGGCCAAGGTCTCCCTGATCGAGGCCTCCCATTTCGACCGCGAGACGGCCTATGCCGCCGTCAACACCTTTCGGCTCGACGACCTCCGACCGCATATCTACCGGACGCGTGACGGGGGAAAGACCTGGCAGGAGATCACTCGCGGCATCCCCGCTGGCGGGATCGTCAACGCGATCCGCGAAGATCCGCAGCGCCGCGGTCTTCTCTTTGCGGGAACCGAGCAGGCGGTCTTTGTCTCATTCGATGATGGTGAGAACTGGCAGTCCCTGCGGCTCAACATGCCGGCGACGTCGATCCGCGATCTGGTGGTCAAGGACGATGACCTGGTCGTCGGCACCCACGGGCGCAGCTTCTGGATTCTCGACAATATCAGCCCACTCCGCCAGATCGGTCCAAACTGGGCCAAAGAGAAGTTGATTCTGTTCACCCCGGCGCGGACCTGGCGCTACCGGCGCAGCCTCAACACCGACACGCCGATCCCGCCCGAGGAACCCCTCGGGGAGAATCCTCCCGACGGGGCGCTGATCGATTACTGGCTGTCGCGGGACGCCCGGGAGGTGACGATCGAGATCCGGGACGCGGCGGGAGCCCTCGTTCGAAGTTACAACTCCACCGACCCTCCGGAGAAGCTCGACCCGCTCACCCTGCCCCACCCTGAATATTGGGTTGGTCCGCCGCCGCGACTCGCCGCCAGCGCGGGAATGCACCGCTTTCGCTGGGATCTGCGCTATCCGCCTCCGGAGGGCTTTCCGCGCTCACTGCCCATCTCGGCCATCTACCGCCGCACTCCCACGGTTCCTGAGGGTCCGCTCGCCCACCCCGGCGAATATACCGTCACCCTCACCGTCGATGGTGAGTCACGAACCACGCGCTTTCGCCTCGCGCTCGACCCGCGGGTCACGACCCCAAGCACCGGTCTGCGTGAGCAGTTCCGGCTCTCCCACGAGGCCTGGGTCGGGCTGCAGAAGAGTTACGGGGCCAGGTTGCGACTGGTCGAGCAGTCCCAACGGCTGATGGCCCAACCAGCGCGCGCGGAGCAGCGCCGTCAACTCGAGTCGACCACCGCCCTGATCCGCCAGATCGATGATCTGCGACGTGATCTGCTGACCCTCCTCAACTCACTTCAGGAGTCCGATACCGCGCCGACCGCGCCGGCCATCGAGGCCGCCAGACAACTCCGGGAGCGGCTCCGGCAGCTTCCGGAGTAACTGGCTGCCAGTTACTCCAGCCACCGGGCGGGGCCGCCCCCGTCCGGCTCTTTACCTCGCCACGACAGACGCGGCCGCTATCCAAAATTTCCAATTTTTGTGATAAAAATCCATTAATTTGAATACCTGCGGAAGTCGGGCGACTGCATCGTCACGCTAAATTCAATCCTCACAATTGTAAATTATTCGTAAAGTCGACCATTTCCGCGGCACGAAGATTGCGTTTTCGGATCTCTCCATCGCACGCACCAGAGCTCTCATCCATACCGGCAGCGCTATCAAGCCGGCAAGGCTCAGCGAGGATGTCCTGGCCGCCCCTCTGGCTGGTGAAGTCCGACCAAGATTTTCCGGGTCGCCTCACCAGTGATTAAAGGTCATGCCAGGGCTCCTCCAACCGCAAGTCAGTGTTCGGCCACGTTCCACCGGCCGGGCGCGGGCTGGCGGCAAGGCCGGAGAGAGCCACCAAGAACTCAAAAGCAACTAAGCTGCACCAGCTGGGCAGACTGCCCATCAGAAATGGAAATAACGAGACCGCGCATCCGGACTTGAATTGGTCCGGGCTGCGCCGGTTCGTCGATGCCCATTGCCGACACTCTCAAGTGGACGACGGAGTCCGGTCGCGACCGGTTGATCTGGCAACAGTCACCGCGCTCTGGCAGCCGATTTCGTGGTCAACCAAACTACAACCGATCAGGAGGCAACATAATGAAATCATCGTCAGGACGCATGATCAAATTGCTGACCGTCCTTGCCATCATCCTCACGGCTGGCAGTCTGCAGGCCATGGCCCAGGTAGCGACGACGGCGGCAATCTCCGGTGCGGTCACCGATCCGACCGGGGCCGTCATTGCGGGGGCTACGGTGACCGTCAACAGCCGGGTCACCGGCCAGGAGTACAAGGTCACCTCATCAGATAATGGGACCTGGACGGTTCCCGCGCTTGGAGCTGGTCAGTATACGGTAACGATCGAGGCGCAGGGTTTCAAAAAGTCGGTGGTCGACAATGTCACCCTCAACGCGGGAGTACCGGCGACGGTCAATGTGACGATGGAGATCGGTTCGGCGACCGAATCGGTGGTCATCCAGGGAGGGGCCGAGGTATTGCAGACCCAGTCCGCCTCGATCTCGACGACGATCACGGGTCGGCAGATCACGGAGATCCCCTTCACCTCGCGCGACGCCCTCGACCTGGTGCTGCTGCTGCCGGGAACCAACACCCCGGGACGCCCCCGCACATCGACGATCAATGGACTTCCCAAAGGATCGCTCAACATTACCATCGACGGCATCAACGTTCAGGATAACATTCTCAAATCATCCGACGGATTCTTCACCTATGTTCGTCCGCGGATCGACGCGGTCGATGAAGTGACCGTCTCGACGGCCAATCCGGGGGCGGAGAGCTCGGGTGAAGGCGCGGTGCAGATCAAGTTTGTGACGCGCTCGGGCACCAACCAGTTCCATGGTAGCCTCTACG
>JBEAVZ010000556.1:0-4993 GCA_041160645.1 Acidobacteriota bacterium | reverse complement strand
GCATCGGTGATCGTCGCCGATCGACCATCGACGACGACCCCGCTCTCCTGGCGCAAGCTGCTCACGGACCGCAACCTCGGGCTCGTCTCGATCAGCTACTTTCTCGACAGCTACGTCCTCTTCATCTTCATCTTCTGGTTCTATCTCTACCTGACCGATGAGCGCGGTTTCAGCATCCTCAAGGGCGGCTATTACAACAGCCTGCCCTTTGTCGCGGCCATGGTCCTCATGCCGCTGACCGGGTGGCTCTGCGACCGGCTCGGCCGGCGCACCGGCCGCAGTCGGGCTCGCCGCGCCTTTGCCTTCGGACTGCTGGCGCTGGCTGCCGTGGCGCTCTTTCTGGGCGCGCGGGCGGCGGAACCGACGCCGGCGATCCTCTGCCTCTCCCTCGCCGTGGGGCTGCTCATGAGCTCAGAGGGGCCATTCTGGTCGACCGTCTCCGAGTCTGCGTGGCCCCACTCCGGCGCGTCTGGCGGAGTGATGAACACGGCCGGGAACCTCGCCGGGGTCGTCTCGACCGCGGTCACGCCGCTCATGGTCAGATCGATCGGCTGGACCGGCACCTTCATCGCCAGCGCCGCCATGCTCCTCACCGCCGGACTGCTCTGGTTCTTCATCCGGACGGAACGGAGCCCGTCCACCGGCCCCGACCCCGCCTGAGGCCACCCGGACTCAGCGCAGATGGACCTTGAGCGTATTGGTCGGCTGATCGTCGACGACCAGGCGCACGTCGACCAGCCCACGGACGGCCAGTCCGACTGGCAGGCGCAGGTTGACCTGGTCGACGCCCGGCCAGTTCGGCTGCGGCCCCGCATACTCGACCGCGACGGCCACCCCGCCAATCGTCGCCCGGACATTGGCCAGACTGCTGCGGTGGCGCCAACCTGTTCCATAGAGGATCAGAAAGAGCTGCTCACCGCTCCGCGCCGGCTCGATCGGCAGCGCGGCATATCCGCCCGCCCCAAAATCATACTGCAACACATTCTCGTCGCGCCTCGTCCCGTCAGCGCCAATCCGCAGCACCGACATGGCGGCCGGCCCCATCCCCTTGCCATTGGCCGCGAAGAGGGCCGGCGCGACCCGTGTCAGCGTCACCGGGGTCACCGCCAGTCCGCCATCCGCATTGAAGATGCTGACCGTCCCAGTGCCCGGCGCACTCTCCGGCGGAACAATGAAGCTGACCTCGGTTGGCGAGACAAAGAGCAGTGGCGCAATCCGCTCGACGCAGAAACCGTCCCGAACCCTGACCATCGTCCCGTTCAGCTCATTGACCGCCCCGTTCAGACTCGCCTCCGGAAAGAGCGAAAGGTTCGTCCCCCAGGCGAGTGTCAGCGCATCCGCGGCGAGCGGCGCCGGTCTCAGACTCGCCGCCGAGTTGATCGAGACCGACTTCGGCACCTCCCGGTACGGGAAGAGGAAGGTTCGTGACGGACGCTCCAAATCGAGACAATCCCCGCCGCGCATCTCGCGGATTGGCCGTCCACTGCTCCACTGCCCCATCCAGGTCTGCTCACGCGCCCCATTACCAAGCGCCACCCGCTTCCCTTCCTCCTCGCCGGCAAAGGCATAGCCCGCCAGTCCGTCGAAGGTCCGGTAGATCGCGTAGAAATCGATCGCATCCTCGTTGTCGCGACTCCCCGGCGCCCCATGCTCAGCGTCGATCCGCCCCGCGCCCTCCCGGTCGCTCCGCACGATCAGCAACTCTTTCTCACTCGAGGGCAGGTTGATCCGGTCGAGGAGATCCTTGCCGATCCGGTGGTCGTTGACGCCGTCATCCTCATAGAGCTGCACGACCAGCTTCGCGTGGGCCGGGAAGTTGGCGAAATCACGGACCCTGACCTGAAAGTAGTACCAGGGCGCCATCGAGAAGAGCAGCAGTGACCGCTTTCCCCATCCCTCACGCTCGTGCCCGCGGAGCGCCATCGCGACGATCGCCGCTCCACCATAGGAGTGGCCGATGTATCCCACCCGCTCCAGATCGAATGAGGCGCCATAACGCCCGACCGCCGCCCGCATCCCCTCCCAGATTGTGTCGTAACGCTTCTCGTGCAGCGTCAGGTCTCCGGAGACGATCTGGTAGGGGGTGAAGACGACCGCGTAGCCGCGGCTGACAATGTGGGCGATCAGACCACGATACTCGTCCGGATCGTTGTTGGTGAATCCCGGGGCGAAGAAGATGACCGGGACCTTCCCGGATACTCCCACCGGGCGAAAGACCACCACGTCCGCCCGATCATAGAGTGGACTGGGGAACCGATCGACCTGTGACGCATAGTCGCCGTTCGCGCCATAGCCGCTCACAATCGGCGTCCGGTGGCCATTGGCCTGCGCGGACGTCAGCAGCAGCGGCGAGATCGCCAGAAGAAACGTCAATCCTGCCTTCAATGCGGCTACTCTCATCTCTCCTCCAGGGCTTTTGCCAAATGTAGTTGTCAGGTCGCTGAGATGTCTGGGAACGGTCAATGGGTGCATTCTTGCGGAAAATGGTGAGCGAGGGGGTGACCGAGCGGTCACCATCCGGTCGTAAGCTTTGGCGGGTGCAGATCGTCCAATTTTTGGGCTTCGTCTTCGGCGCGGCCTGGCTGTTCGAATCGTAACCTGGCTCTCTATTTTTTTTGAACTGCTTTTTGTGCCGGATAGATTAACCGATGTATATCTTCATCACCTTCCAGGTTATTCATTTGCTGGAGGACCCACTCACTGCGGGCAGCGACATACCTGCTTAAAGGTTTCACTGTGTACTTTTTAGGATTGGGTAAGCAGGCGGCAATCTGCGCCGCTTCATTTTTGGTCAATAAGCGTGCCGGTTTTCTAAAATAGGTTTGAGCGGCCGCCTCGATGCCATAGATACCAGGCCCCATTTCAATCACATTCAGATATACTTCCAGTATCCGCTCCTTGCCCCATATCCATTCAATCATTTTGGTAAAGTATAATTCCAACCCTTTACGAAACCAGCTCCGGCCTTGCCAGAGAAACACATTCTTGGCCGTTTGCTGCGAAATGGCAGAAGCGCCACGTACTCTGTTTGGTTTTCGCTGATTATGTTCGATGGCTTTTTCAATGCTGTTCCAATCAACCCCACTATGATCCGGAAAGATCTGGTCCTCTGCGGCCAGGACAGATAACTTAGCGGCAGCGCTCATCTCATCTGCATCTACATAATCCCGTTTTAAACCATGGCCCTCGAGCAGGCTGACGAGCTGTGTAACGGTGACCGGTGGGTTGACCCACTTTAAAACAACAATGTAAGCCAGTTGCAATACGAACAACCACAGCAGTAAGCGCTTTAATAAACGAAAGAGACGTGCAGAAGAGAGGGGCTTGCTCAGGGGCCATCGCTGCAGGATAGAAGAAGCGATCATGTTTCTCAGGAAGGTGTTCTACTTTATATAAATTGAACGCCAGCAAAGCACAGGCATTGCCAATTACATCCATTTGGTTATCTTTGCAAATGACCTGAAGCGAATCGTACCGCAACACCGGATCGTAAACAAGTGCCGCGCCAAAAGGCAGTGGTGACAACCGCGCCTGATCCGGGTTGGTCGTTGGCTGGTCAGACCCAGGTCGCAATCCTCTTTTCGGCGATCTCTCTGTCGAGGTGAGGGAGCCCCGGAGGCTCCCTTCGCCGGACGGCAATTACAGACGCTGCAGGGAGACATCTCCGGAGATTGAAGAGAGTTTCAGGCGGTGCGTGCCGGCGCCAATCCGACCGCTGGCGCGACGCCCGGGACTGAACCGATCCTTCTCTGTTGTCAGAGGGAAATCCGTCCTGAGGCTGCCGCTCATCGTCGTCATCTTCACCTCGGCGTCGAGACCAGCGGGGAGCCTGACGTGCACGTCGCCGCTGATCGAAGTGAAATCCATATCCTGCCCACTGCCCAAATTCGAAATGAGCACCTCGACGTCACCACTCACCGATGCGGCATTGACCGAACCGTTGATCTCACTGACCCGCACATCGCCGCTGGTCGATTTCGCCTCGACCGACCCGGTGGCTTTGCGGACGACGACATCGCCACTGACCGATTTGGCGTCAATCTTACCGGCGACGCCGCTAACCTCGACATCGCCGCTGACGCTGGTGACCGACTCGAATCTGAAGTTGACGGCGCGCGGCACTTTGATGACAAAGCGGACACTGGCCTGGCAGTTGCAGTTCCTGGGGTAGCGGGCGCGAATCGAGAGGTTGTTTCCCGCGAAGCTCTCCTCGATGGTCACCTGTTCGCGATCCCGTCCTTCCTTGTACCCGGCCACCTGCACCGTCTGACCGTCATAGCCGGTGACCGTCACATCGCCGGAGATGTTCTGGACGCTGATCCCGCCGCCGTCAGTCAGTGAATAGCTCTTCTGAAAGTCCTGCCCGAAGAGGCTCGACGCCGTAGCGAGCCAGACCAGACCGACAAATAGCACCATCTTTTTTGACTTGAATTGCATCGCGGTTCCCTTTCCTTTCCAATCCGTTACATTGGCCCAATCAGTTCATTGGTGGTTATCGTTGCGCAGAGTAAGTGGAGGGTTGGCGGTCCAGGTTTCACGGAGTCGACATTTTTTGCGCGGCCAGGGCGGGGGCACAGATTATCGCCTGAATGGAGTTCCCGCCGCCTATCCCCGTGGTGACCATCCGCATCGCCCTCAATCCCAGGGCAGAGCAATATCCTGCATCAGTTCGACCTTGCGGGCATAGGCCGCGAGCAGAAACTGTCCCGTGCTGAGATCGTTCGGATTAGCCCGCAACGCCGCGCGGCTCTGCCTGATCGAGCTGTCGATCAGCGCCAGACTCGATTCGTACTCGCGGACGACGGTCGGGTCGAGCGAGTCGCGCCGCCGCGCGATGGCCCGCTCCAGCAGGCGGACCGCCCCCTGGTACTCCCGCTCTGCCCGGACGATCTGCCGCCGGATCATCTCGACATCGCTCAGCCGACGCACCCGGCGTGAGGGGACTCTCACGGCGGGCGCACTGGGCACCGGGGAGGTGTCTGGCGCG
This sequence comes from Acidobacteriota bacterium, assembly GCA_041160645.1. Classification (GTDB taxonomy): domain Bacteria; phylum Acidobacteriota; class Blastocatellia; order RBC074; family RBC074; genus CAIOZW01. Next base: position 6 of record JBEAVZ010000556.1, on the reverse strand, counting down.
GGTCTT
>JBEAVZ010000550.1:0-10342 GCA_041160645.1 Acidobacteriota bacterium | reverse complement strand
CCGCCAGCCCCACACCTTCTACATGGGGACGACCGGTGGTGGGGTCTGGAAGACGACCGATGCCGGCCAGAACTGGGTCAACATCTCCGATGGGTTCCTGACTACGCCCTCGATCGGGGCGATCGCGGTGGCCGATTCGGATCCGGATGTCATCTATGTTGGCACCGGGAGCGCCGCGATTCGCAGCAACGTCATTCGTGGTCTCGGTGTCTGGAAGTCGACCGATGGTGGAAAGAGCTGGCGCCACGTCGGATTGCGAAATGGCGGTCAGATCGGCTCGATCAGGATTCACCCGCAGCAACCACAGATTGCCTATGCGGCGGTGCTTGGTCAGCCGTTCGGTGCGAATGAGGAGCGTGGCGTCTACCGGACGATGGATGGTGGGGAGACCTGGCAGAGGGTGCTCTACATCGATCGTGAGACGGGGGCCGTCTCGTTGGCCATGAACCCAGCCAACCCGGAGGAGCTCTATGCCGGAGTCTGGCAGGCAGTTCGTCGTCCCTGGACGATCCTCAGCGGCGGGCCGGCGGGAAAGACTGGACTCTACAAGACGACCAATGGCGGCGCCACCTGGACCCATCTGACCAATGGCCTGCCGACCGGGCTGATTGGAAAGATCGATGTCGACCTTTGTTACTCGTCGCCGGAGCATGTCTATGTGATCCTCGAAGCCGATGGCGGAGCCGGCGGAGTCTACCGTTCGAACGATTCCGGCCAGAGTTGGCAGCTGGTCAACAAATCGGCCGGACTGATCTCGCGCCCCTTCTACTATACCTACATCGATGTCGACCCCCGAAATCCGGAGATTGTCTGGGTCAACAACCTCTCACTCTGGCGGTCGGCGGATGGCGGGAAGAGTTTTCGTACCGTACCAACCCCCCACGGCGACAACCACGGAATGTGGATCAATCCTGACAATCCGGAACTGATCGTGCAGTCGAACGATGGCGGGGCCAACGTCTCCCTCAATGGCGGACAGACCTGGTCGACGATCTACAATCAGCCGACGGCGGAACTCTACCAGCTGGCGGTCGACAATCAGTATCCGTACCGGCTTTACGGCGCCCAGCAGGACAATACGACACTGATCATTCCAAGTCTTCCTCCGCTGGTCGACCGGGTTGATGATCCGGTACAGCTCTGGTCGATCGGCCCGGGATGCGAGACGGGGCCGGTGGTCCCGCATCCGGTCAATCCGCGAATTGTCTATGGGGCGTGCAAGGGGGAGTTCTACCGACTGAACCTCGAGACGGGCCAGGTCGCCAGTTACTGGGTCCATCCGCAGAATCGTTATGGCCATAACCCGCGCGATATCAAGTACCGCTTTCAGCGGGTCTCGCCACTGGAGGTTTCACCGCATGATCCGCGCATAATCTATCACGCCTCGCACGTTGTTCACCGTTCGACCGATGAGGGGGTGACCTGGACGGTGATCAGTCCTGACCTGACCGCCAATGAGCCGGATAAGCAGGTCATCTCTGGTGGACCGATCACCCGTGATATTACCGGCGAGGAGGTCTATTCGACGATCTATGCCTTCCGCGAATCGACCCTTGAGCCAGGGGTGCTCTGGGCCGGGGCCAATGATGGCCCGGTCCACGTTTCGCGTGATCACGGCAAGACCTGGAAGAGGGTCACTCCGGCAGGGCTTCCGCCCGGGGGGAGGGTTCAGAACATCGAACCGTCGCCGCATGGAAAGGGGTCGGCCTATCTGGCGCTCTACCGTTACCTGCTTGATGACTGGCGCCCTTTCATCTATCTGACCAACGATTATGGGGCCAGCTGGAAATTGCTGACCGATGGTCGAAACGGCATCCCGGACAGTTGCCCGACGCGGGTCGTCCGTGAGGATCCGGATCGGGAGGGGCTGCTCTATGCCGGAACCGAGTATGGGATCTTCGTCTCCTTCGATCAGGGCGCAAAGTGGCACTCGATGCAGCTCAATCTGCCAGTCACGCCGGTCACTGATCTGCGGGTTCATCGCCAGGATCTGGTCGTTGCGACCATGGGCCGATCTTTCTGGATCCTCGACAATCTGACGCCGCTGCAGCAGATGGCGGAGGGGGCCGGCACACCGGCGAAGCTGCTCGTCCCGCGGCCGGCCCTGCGCACCCGCCATCCGGCCATGGGCGGCCGCGGCGCCGGGCCAGCCGAGCCAGAGTACCCGCCGCCCGGAGCCCTGATCGACTACTATCTGGGCGAGGAGGTCAGCGGAGACCTGAAGCTGGAGATAGTTGATCAGGCGGGGCGGATTGTTCGCACGCAGTTGAGTCGGCCGTCTGATGACTCCGGAAGGCCGGCCCAGGGGATGCGGGGGCCGGTGAGTGGTGGCCGACCGGCCAGCGAGCTGACGAGGCAGCGGGGGCTGAACCGGTTCCGCTGGGATCTGCGGGTTGGCGAGCCGGCCGGAGCCAGCAGCGCCCGCGAATTGCCGGGGCCCCTCGTCCTGCCGGGTCGGTACACGATCCGTCTGGTCAGCGAGAAATGGTCACTGAGCCAGCCACTCACCGTTGAACTCGATCCGCGACTTGCCAGCGACGGGGTGACTCTCCCTGACCTCCGCGAGCAGTTCGAGCTGATCCAGAGGGTCCGGCAGACATCCCGCGAGGCGACGGCACTGGTGCAACGTCTCGATAGTGAACTACCCGCCGCGCTACCGGCCCGGCAGGCAGAGTTGCGGCAGATCCGCCAGGCGCTGGTGACCGCGCCCGGCGCCTACCCGCAACCGATGCTGATCGATCAGCTGACCAGCATCTACCGCATGATCAGTGACGCCGACCGCAAAGTTGGCCGCAGCGCCATTGAATATTATGATGAACTTCGCCGGGAGTTCGACCGACTGGCGCGCCGGTTGAATGAAAAATAGCCGACCTGGCGAGAGGTCGACTGGGCAGGATACCGATCAGACCAAAGCTAAGCAGAGGCATAGGCAAATTATGAAGAGTGGTTCAAGAAGAGAGTTTACCAAGAGAGCACTGGTGACAGGCACGGTTGGCGCCTTGAATCCCTGGCGGGTCATTGGAGCCAATGAGCGGATCAACATCGCCCTGATTGGTTGCGGGGATCGTGGAACCGCGATCTGGAAGAAGTTCCTGCTCAACCAGGACGTCAATCCGGTGGCGGTCTGTGATGTCTATGAGAATTTCCTCAACCGGGCCGCGGCGACGGCGCCGGGGCTGAAGACCTCCCGCGATTTCCGGGAGATCATCGACCGGAAGGATATCGATGCGGTGGTTATCGCCACGCCGGACCACTGGCATGCGATTCCGACCATTCTTGCCTGCCAGGCGGGGAAGGATGTCTATGTCGAGAAGCCCCTCTCGCTGACGGTGGCTGAGGGGCGCCAGATGGTGCGGGCAGCCCGCCAGCACCGGCGCGTCGTCCAGACGGGGAGCCAGCAACGGTCAGGGCCGCACTACCAGAAAGCCATCCGGCTCATTCAGGAGGGGGTCATCGGCCCGGTCCACAAGATCAGCGCCGGTTTTACCCGGAATGCCATGCCGGGTTTCAGACCGGTCGAACTTGGGCCAGAGAAGCCGCCGGGGCTCGACTGGGAGATGTGGCTCGGGCCGGCGCCCGATGTCCCCTACGATCCATTCCGTTGCATCTACCATTTTCGCTGGTTCTGGGATTACTCGGGTGGGCAGATGACCAACTGGGGCGCCCACAATCTCGACATCGCCCGCTGGCTCCTCAAGGCGAAGGGGCCGCGTGCGGTGACCTCGTTTGGCGGGCGCTATGAATTGAAGGATGGCGGGCAGACACCGGATGTACAGGAGATCATCTACCAGTTCGACGACTGCCTCGTCACCTGGTCCGGGCGCGAAGTCAACCGGCTCCGCGATGAGTACCTGGTCTTTCACGGGACGAAGGGGTCACTCAGCATCATGCGCGACGGCTATGCGATCATTCCCGAGATCTGGCGTGGATTGAAGAACCGTAATACGGTGCCGGAGATGGATCCCCAGGAGGAGAAGGGTGAGGCGCGCCAGATGGAGGATCTGCACATCCGCAATTTCCTCGATTGTGTGAAGAGCCGACAGGCTCCCAACGCCGACATTGAAGAAGGGCATCTGACGGCGACAATGTGCCATCTTGGCAACATTGCGACCCGCCTGGGCCGGACTCTCCAGTGGGATGCGACGAGGGAGCAGTTCATCGGAGATCGTGAAGCGAATAATCTGCTGACCTATCGATACCGTAAACCCTGGGACAAGTACCAGGCCGGCTAAGCACCGGAGGGTATTGATATTATTACATCGATCAGGATCGGACATCGAGCCATCCTGTCCAGGCCCGCGAGGCCGGAGAACCGGAGAAGAGGATATGCAAGCACTAAAGAAGTATAAGCTGGATGAAGAAGGGCTGCGATACTTTGACAATGAGCCAGAGCCGCGCCCCAACCCATCCGAGGTGAAGATTCGGGTCATCGCCGCCGGCATCTGCGGCACCGATTATGGAATCTACTATTCGCCCTCACGCCGGGGGATTCAGGATGAGATGCTGCGCCATCTTGGAAATGACCCGGCACGTTATTCACCACTGGTGATCGGTCACGAATTCTGCGGCGAAGTGGTCGAGGTTGGGGCCGGCGTCTCGAAGGATCTGGTGCGGGTTGGTGACTATGTGACGAGCGAGATGCACATTGCCTGTGGGTACTGTCACCAGTGCATGACGGGTCAGAAGCACGTCTGCCAGAATGTCCGCGTGAAAGGGGTTCATCAGCACGGAACCTTTGCCGATTACGTGGTCGTTCCGAGCGAGAACATCATCAATCTCGAGCGTTTTGGTGGAAAGTCGATGATTCCCCCGCGTTTTGGAGCATTTCTCGATGCGTTGGGGAACGCGGTCCACACGGTCATGGAGGGCGAAGTCTCCGGCAAGACGGTCGCGATTCTCGGTTGCGGCACGCAGGGGATGATGGCGACGGCGGTTGCCCGGGCGCTTGGAGCGACGCGCATCTACGTGACCGACTTCTCCAGCCCGGGCGGGCACGACACGGCCCATCTCCGCAAGCGCTTCGATGCGGCACGCGAGATGGGGGCCGACTTCTGTTTCGATACCAATGAGGAGAACTCCCCCGGACAGAAGAAGGAGCTCTACCAGCGGGTAATCGATGAGCACGGCGGCGGCGTCGACGTGATTCTCGAGATGAGCGGTTCGGCGTCCGCCTATGACGATGCCGGAAGACTGGTCAAGAATGGCGGACAGATCATGCTGCTCGGCATCCCCTCCCGTCCGCTGCCGCAGTTCGATGTCGGCAACTACATCGTCTGGAAAGGGGTGACGATGCGCGGCATCTTTGGCCGCCGGATGTTCGAGACCTGGTACACGATGCTCGATCTGCTCGCCGCCGATAAATCGGGGTTGAAGGCCAAGCTCGAGAAGATCATCTCTCCCCGGCCAATCCTGATCGAGAACTTTGAGGAGGGCTTCAATTTGATGCGGAGCCAGGAGGCGGTCAAGGTTCTGCTGACACCAGATCCGAACTTTCGAGTGGAGGCGGCATGAAACCCGATCAGCTCTACGGCCTGCTGCAGGAGCAACTAGACCAGTTCGAGTCGCAGCAGATCTACAAGTACGAAGTTCCCCTCGAGGGCGAGCAGGGAGGACGGGTTCAGGTTGGTGGTCGAGACGAGATCATGCTTGCCTCGAACAACTATCTCGGCCTCGCCAATCACCCGGCGGTCAAGGAGGCGGCGCGGCAGGCGCTCGATGAGTGGGGATTCGGGATGTCCTCCGTCCGCTTCATCTGCGGCACACAGCCGATCCACCTCGAACTCGAGCGGCGCATCGCCGAATTTGTGGGCTGTGAGGCGGCGATTCTTCACGGCTCCTGCTTCGCCGCTAATGAAGCATTCTTTACCGGCCTGCTGGCGAACGATTTCGGTCAGGAAGCCGGATTTGAGGACGTCATCTACAGTGATCAGTATAACCACGCCAGCATCATTGACGGGGTGCGCCTCTGCCGGGGCATCGCCAGGCACGCCGTTTCGCGGGTCTTTCGCAACCGTGATGCCGGCCATCTCCGCACGCTGCTCGAGGAGGACCGGGAGAAGGGCTATCGGGTGAAGGTGATTGCGACGGATGGAGTATTCTCGATGGAGGGCCATCTGGCGCCATTGCCGGAGCTGGTCGAGCTGGCGCGTGAATTCGGGGCGCTGCTCTTTGTCGACGAGTCTCACGCGTCGGGGGTGATTGGACCGACCGGCCGCGGAACCCCCGAAGAGCTTGGCGTGCATGGCGCGATCGATGTCGTCACCGGCACCTTTGGCAAGGCGCTTGGTGGCGCAAGCGGCGGATTCATTGCCGGCCGGCGTGAACTGATCGAGTTCCTGCGGCAAAAGTCACGCCCCTACACGTTTTCGAATACCATGCCGCCGGTGGTCGTCGCCGGGTCGCTGGCGGCCATCGACCTGATCGAGAGCGACCCGGCGATCGTCGCCCGTTTACGCGAGAACACGGTCCGTTTCCGGAGCGGGATTGTCGCGGCCGGCTTCACCATTCTTGAAGGGCGCCATCCGATTGTCCCGGTCATGCTTGGCGAGGCCGCCCTGGCCCAGCAGATGAGTCGGGAGCTGCTAACCGCGGGCGTCTATGTCAAAGGGCTGTGGTATCCGGTCGTTCCGAAGGGTGAGGCCCGACTGCGGGTGCAGATATCGGCAGCCCACACGGCGGCCGATATTGACGCGGCGATCGCCAGCTTTGTCCAGGTGGGCCAACGCCTGGGGGTAATCAGATGAGTCAGGCAGAGCTGAAGCGGCCCCGGGAAGTCGTCGCCGCCTGGGTCGAGGCCTTCAACCGCGCGGCGGCCGACGAGCTGGCCGGCTTCTACGCTGCCGACGCCATCAATCATCAGGTCGCCGTCGGACAGATCGAGGGGCGCGAAGCGATTCGCGCCAACTTTGTCCGTGAGTTCGCGACGGCCAACATGGTCTGTCTCGTCGAACAGATCCTCGAGGATGGCGAGTGGGCCATTCTCGAATGGCGTGATCCACTCGGATTGCGCGGCTGTGGTTTCTTTCACATCATCGATGGCCAGATAAACTTTCAGCGCGGTTACTGGGATATGCTCAGTTTTCTGCGCCAGCACAAGCTGCCGCTCCCCGTCGAGTGATCACGAATCGGGTAGACGGAGAGTGCCCGGGAGATCCCTTTATGCCAGAAATATTTGACGATAACAGCGGCGAAAACCGCACGGTCGATGGCGACCACGCGCGGCCCGAGCGGCGTGACTTCCTGCTCCGTTCACTGGCCGGGGTGGCGGCGGCGGGCATCGACGTCCCCATCCCCGCCGGGCGGAGAGATTACGCCGCCTGGCAGCGCCGGCGCCGCCGTCAACTCTGGGGTCTGCTCGGAGATCTTCCCTGGAGCCATCGGCCCGGACCGCCGAAGTTGCGGCGGATCGAGAAGGGGCCGGGATACACCCTCGAACACCTTGAACTCGACCTCAATGGTCTCGAGAAGGTTCCGGCCATTCTCCTCATTCCCGAGAAGCGGCAGCCAAAGGCTCCCGGGATGCTCTATATCCACTGGCACGGTGGCAACTATCCGACTGGCAAGGAGGAGTTGCTGACCGGACGCAAGGTGCTTCCCGCTTATGCGCCAACCCTCGTCGAGAAGGGAATCGTCACTCTCGCCATCGACAGCTGGTGTTTTGGGGAGCGCAAAAGGGTTGAAGACGGTCGGCAGGGCGAGTGGGATGCCTTCAAGCGAATGATCTGGCAGGGACAGGTCCTCTTCGGCATGATGCTCTTTGATGAGTACCGGGCCCTCGACTATCTCCTAACCCGTCCGGAGGTCGATCCACAACGGATTGGCGTCTTTGGAATGTCAATGGGCGCGACCAAGGCCTGGTGGCTCGCGGCCCTCGATACCCGGATCAGGCTCTGTCTCGACCTCTGCTGTCTGACCGATTTCGACGAACTGATCAAGGCCGACAATCTGAAGGGGCACGGAATCTACTACTATGTCCCCCGCCTGCTCAAGCACTTCAGCACCTCCCAGATCAATGAGCTGATCGTCCCCCGCCCGCGCATCAGCCTCAATGGGCGCCGTGATTCACTCACGCCGGTTTCCGGAGTCGAGAAGGTGCGGGACTACCTGACGCAACGCTACGCGCAGCATGGCCGGCGTGAGGATCTGCTGATAGAGCTCTTTGATGGCGCACACGAGGAGCTGCCGGAGATGAGAAGGCTCAATGAACTCTGGCTGGATCGTCACCTGGTCGGCGGTCCCCAGTCCGCCGGCTGAGGCCTCCGGGGGCCGACCCATGTTTCAGTCCGTCAATCTTCCGGTTACCGGGAAGAGGTGGTAAAGTTGCAACCGACCTGCGTGCGAGGCCGTCTACATATTTAACGAATTGTGATTATCTCTCAATCCCGGCGGTGACTGGGAAAGTAGTTTTTATCAGACTGTTTTAATGATATGCAAAAGCTAGCCGAAATCTGTATTCGCCGACCGGTCTTTGCGGCCATGATCATCCTCGCGTTGGTTGTGGTTGGTGCGACCAGCTACTCGAAGCTCGGCGTCGACCGTTTTCCAACGATCGATCTTCCCACCGTGACCATTCGCATGACCCTGCCGGGCGCCTCGCCGGAGGAGGCGGAGTCGCAATTGGCCAAGCCGATCGAGGAGGTCGTCAACACGGTCGAAGGGGTCGAGCAGCTTCGTTCAGTCTCCAGCCAGGGGCGCTCTTTTGTCATTGCCACGTTCAATCTCAACCGCGACATCGAAGCGGCGGCCCAGGATGTCCGCGATCGGGTTCAGTCGGTCCTTCGGCAGCTGCCGCCCGGCACGGATCCGCCCGTCGTGCAGAAGGCGGACAGTGATTCAGAACCGGTAATGACCATTGCCATCTCGGGTGAGCGTTCAATCCGTGAGCTGACCGAGTTGTCTGACAAGACGGTCAAGGTCGGGATCGAGCGTTCGGTTGGGGTCGGCGAGGTGCGCATTAATGGCGGACTTCTCCGGGCAATCAATGTCTGGGTCGATGCCGATCGGCTGGCGGCCTACCGGATTCCCATCACCCAGGTCCGCAATGCACTGGTCCGGCAGAACGCTGATGTTCCCGGCGGCAACGTCGATTCCGGAGCGCGGGAGCTGGTTCTGCGCACGATGGGGCGGGTCGTCAATCCGCGCGACTTCGATGAGATGGTGATCGCCAATGTCGGGGGCGCCCCGATCAAGGTGCGCGACATCGGCTATTCGGAGGATGGGACGAAGGAGATGCGCACCCTCTCGCGTCTCAATGGCCAGCCGGCGGTGACGCTGGAGATCATTCGCCAGTCGGGAGCGAACACCGTCGCGGTGATCGATGATGTCAAGAAGAACCTCGACAAGATCCGCCGTCAGCTTCCCCCTGACGTCCGGATGGAGGTGATTGTCGACCAGTCACTCTACATCAAGAATGCCCTCAGCGAGATCAACGTGCACCTCGTCCTCGGCAGTATTCTCGCCTGCCTGGTGGTCTTCATTTTCATGCGTTCGTGGCGCTCGACGATCATTGCCGGGGTGGCGATTCCGGCTTCCGTCATCTCGACTTTTGGGATGATGCGGGCGCTCGATTTCACCCTCAATAGCGTGACCATGCTCGCCCTTGTGCTCATGGTCGGAGTGGTGATCGATGACGCCATCGTTGTTCTCGAGAACATCTTCCGCTTCATCGAAGAGAAGAAGATGGAGCCGATGCAGGCCGCCAAAGAGGCGACACAGGAGATCGGCCTCGCGGTCATGGCGACGACCTTTTCGCTGGTCGTCATCTTTCTGCCGGTCTCGTTCATGTCGTCGATCTCCGGCCGTTTCCTCTACCAGTTTGGCATCACTGCCGCGGTGGCGATCATGGTCAGCCTGCTTGTCTCCTTTACTCTCACCCCGATGATGAGCGCGCGCATGCTCGCCGGTGACGCGGAGAAGGCCCGCGATGAACATAGTGCGTCCTCACGTGGCGGTTTCTATGGACTGCTCGATCGTTCATACACGGCGATGCTCCATTTCGTGCTCCGCTACCGAGTGGCGGTCATGCTCCTCGCCATCGGGGTTATGCTCTCCTCGGTCTATATCTATGGCAAAGTGAAGCAGGACTTCATCCCCAGCAACGTCGACGAGGGCCAGTTCAGCATCTATCTTAACGGCCCGGAGGGCACCAGTCTCAGCGCGATGGACGAGGCGCTGCGCTCCGTGGAGACCGACCTCAAGGATCTGCCGGAGATCCGGCTGATTCTTGGCTCGGCCGGTAGCTTCTTCTCCGGTTCAGTCAACAGCGCCAACGTCTTTATCAAGCTTCCCCCCCACGAGGAGCGGACGGTTAACATTACCAAGTTCTGGAATGGCCTCAAGCGGG
>JBEAVZ010000536.1:0-2978 GCA_041160645.1 Acidobacteriota bacterium | reverse complement strand
TCTTTGATCAGACTGTCGATCGTCTGCAGAATCTGGACGCTGAAATGGTTATCGATCGTCTGCGGGTGGACCGAGGTGTAGTAGGCATAGTTGAAGTAACTGCGGATGATCACGCTCCGCTCATTGATCGGCAGGGCCCGCAGATTGGCAACCCAGCGGTTCATCGAGTCCTGACGCCAGAGATAGAACTCTACGTTCGAGACATAGAAGGCTGTCACCGTCTCGCCAATCTCGCGCAGGTACTGGCCGACCGACTGAATCGCCGGCTGCCCGGCCAGATCGCCCGTGATCGGCACGATCCGGTGCTGATCATGCAACTGCTTGATCACCGCGAAGGTCTCTTCGCGCGCCAGGTAGTTGCGGTAGTTTCCATCGAGATCCTTCTCGAGCAGAATATCCCGATAGGCCGGGAAGAAACGGCCGCTTGGCCGGTCGCGGATCGTGTAACGCACCTCTAAACAATCGGTCGAGAAGGCGCCATAGATCTCATCGATCGTCTCCATGTCACGCGGTGAAAGCGCCAGCCCCAGATCGGTGATCAGCCGCCGCGCCTCGAGCCGCGTCCGCTCCGCCAGCGCCGGATCGAGCGGGGTCCGATCGAAATAGTCGACCAGATCGCGGATCGGCCGATCGTTCCACTTCCGGTGATCCTTTGGCAGCGGCCGCGCAAAGAGGTTCGAGAGGTACTCGACGCGACTCTTCGACATCATGAAGAGCGCCTTGAAGAGGAGATGCTGCAGCATCGCGTCACGCCGGATATCGACCATGATCGCCAGCTTCGGGCGAATCTGGGCTATGTAGGTGTAGTTCTGGTCCGGCCCAACGCCCAGGTAGACCCCGCCGCGCAGATCCATCTTTTCCATCCGGTCGAGCACGTGCTGATAGGAGAGCTCATTCGAGACCAGGTTATCCGACCCAAAGTAGCCGGCCCGCTCCGACAGGCGCTCGATCAGACGTGCAAACTCGGTCGCTCCGCCCCTCGCCCGCCCCTCGGCGGTCCCGTCGCCCCGACTCTCCCGCGCCGGTTGGGCAATCCCCGCTCCGGCAACCAAACACCACGTGAGCAGAGTCAACAGCATTCCACGACGACGCCTCATTCACTCTCCTTGCCAGCCTCACCCGGGCTTTCGATGACCTGTAACTGATAGAGACCGATCCGGAACGACTTTCCGGCGCCGATCTCAAGCTTCTCTCCGGGCTGCACCTCGCGACCTTCAACCTCGATCGGATTGCGCCCCACACACTCCAACTGATAGCGCCCCGGCCCCAGCCGCTCGAGCACCACCTGCCGCCGACTGATCTCCTGGTCGCCCTCCAGCTTCAGATCGATCACGAAGTCCTTCGACCCGCGCCCAATCTCGATCCGGTAGCGCGGCGCCGTAAAGACTTTCGGCTCCCCGCCGCCAAGGCGATACTCGAGATTGAAGCGGGGCGTTCGCGGCAGAATCCTTGTCCGCTCATCCGCGGCCACCGACTCAATCACTCCGCCACCGAGGAGGGCCGCCCCCGATTCGCCACTCGAACGCCGCGGCCGCGGAGCCACCTCAGTGCGCGGCGACTCATCATCCCAGATCTCCTGAACCCGCACCTGCCCCTTCTCGAGCGTCCCATCCGCCCCGAGAGTGATGGTGATCCGCTGCGATTTGAGCGACTTGCCGCCAACCAGATCCCGGGCCCGCTTCTCGAGAATGTTGCGGAGCCCCTCCGCCAGCCCTTCCCGCTTGCGCCCCTGCCACTGCAGATCATCCTCCCGACTCAGATAGACGATGTACTCCGCCGGCAGATAGGTCACGCCACCCGGCGGAGTGAACATCTCCCGCTTCATCACGGACTCGACCTCGCGGGCGATCAGGACAAAGAAGTCATCCCACTCGGTCTTGACGACCGGGGTCTCCGGAGCCAGCTCGACAGTATTCTCCCCATCGAGCCACTTGCGAATTGAATTGAGGAATCCAGATGATCTCATTGTCACCTCAGGAAACGGCGTGAAACAATCTTTATGTACTCAGGATCGGCATAGACCCAGCCGCGAATCCCCCCGGTCGACTGGTCGTGCGGAGACGCTTCGTCCCATTGACCAACCTCGATCTGCATCCATCCGGGAGTGCTCCCCCCCGCCGTGACGGGCATCACTACCCGGTGGCGGGTCCCCCTCAGGACGATCCCCATGGTCCGCTCATTGATGTTCGGCCCGGAACGAACCCGCAGGGCCTGGGTGATGACCTCAACCTCGGTCGGGGGGCCAAAACCGATCGGGAATCCACGATTGCTGGCATACCGGGCAACCACCACGTAGACCAAGGCCAGGGCGAGGATGAGGATGATCATCGTCAGCAGTATCCGCTTCCGCCCCTGCCAGAAACGCTCACGCAGTCCGCGCGCCGCCGGCATATCCCGCCGCCGTTCGACCACCGCCCCAGCCTGGGGCGGGCGCGGAGGCCGCGCCGCGGCGGGCCCGGGTGACGGCGCGGCCGGCACCGCTCTCTCCGTCGCCGCCGGCGGCTCCACCGGCAGGTCGATCACCACGCGAACCGGTGGCCGTGGCCGCACCGGCAGCTCCTCCGTCCTGAACTGATCGACTGGCGCCCGGCCCAAACTCTCCCGCTCCATCGCCAGCCCCGACTCACGAACCATCCGCTCCGCCGCCAGGGTCGAATCGAACTCTGGCTGGGCCGGCGTCTCCGGCAGGCTGCCCGGACTGACCATCAGCCGCGGCCGGACCAGCGTCCGCTCCTCCTCCGCACTCGCCACCCCGGCCAGATCACTCCAGAACTCGACCACCGTCGCATACCGCGCGGAGGGCTTCTCCTCCGTCGCGCGACGCAAAACACGCAAGAGGGCCGGCCCCCAGGGTTGAGCCATCAACTCATCCGGCAGCGTCGCAATCGGCGCACAACTGAACTGGCGCGGTGGGCTTCCGACGACGACCGTGTAGAAGCTCTTCGCCAAAGAATAGATATCGGCCGACTCGGTCAGCG
>JBEAVZ010000352.1:0-11199 GCA_041160645.1 Acidobacteriota bacterium | reverse complement strand
GGATCTGGCGGAATCACCGGCGCGAATACTCAACGTAACGGGCCCGGAGATAGTCTCGGTGCGCGAGACGGCGCTCTGGTATGGTCGTCGTTTTGGGCGTGAGGTTTGCATCACGAGGGAGGAGCGTGGTCGGCCTCGGGCATTGCTCAACAATGCCGCGCAGTGCCTTGAACGGCTGGGCCGACCGGCGGTCGACCTGGCCGAGCTGCTGGAGATGGTTGCCGGATGGGTCGAGAGTGGCGGACGCAGCCTTGGCAAGCCGACGCGCTTCGAGGTGACCGATGGACGATTCTGAGGAGATGGTGTGACCGAGATGATGAAGACCCTGCGGGAGAGACTGCTGGCTGGTGGTGTTATTCCGGCCCATCCACTGGCGCTGACGGCCGAGCGGCGGTTCGATGAGCGAAACCAGCGGGCGTTGACGAGATACTATTGCGCGGCCGGGGCGGCAGGTCTCGCCGTCGGAGTGCACACCACTCAGTTCGCGATCCGCGAGCCGCAGATCGGCCTCTACGAGCCGGTGTTGCGCCTGGCGATCGAGACGGCGCAGGAGGCGACGGAGCGGAGCGGGCGGTCGCTGATCAGCATCGCCGGTCTCTGTGGTCCGACCAGCCAGGCGGTCAGTGAGGCGCGACTGGCGGGCGAACTTGGCTACGAGGCCGGTCTGCTCAGCCTCGCCGCGCTGCGTGAGGCCACGACCGAGCAACTGCTCGCCCACTGCCGCGAGGTCGCGGCGGCGCTGCCCCTCGTCGGGTTCTATCTTCAGCCGGCCGTAGGTGGCCGGCCGCTCGACTACCATTTCTGGCGGGAGTTCTTTGAGATCGAAGCGGTGGTCGCGGTCAAGATTGCGCCTTTCAATCGCTACCAGACGCTCGATGTGCTGCGCGCCCTTGCCGCGAGCGGGCGGGCGCATGAGATCGCCCTCTACACCGGAAATGACGACAACATCGTCGCCGACCTGCTGACCGAGTTTCGGTTTGGAGCGCAGCGGTTGCGCTTCGTCGGCGGACTGCTCGGCCACTGGGCGGTCTGGACACGACGGGCGGTCGAGCTGGTCGAGGCGGTGCAGGCTGGTGGCGACACTGCCGAACTGCTCGCCCGCTCCGCCGAAACGACCGACGCCAATGCCGCGCTCTTCGACGCCGCCAATGGCTTTGCCGGCTGCATCGCCGGACTCCACGAGATCCTGCGCCGTCAGGGGCTCATGGCCGGTCGCTGGTGTCTCGATCCGCACGAGGACCTCTCGCCGGGCCAACTGGAAGAGATCGACCGGGTCATTGGCGACTATCCCCACCTGATTGATGACGATTTCGTCGCCGCGCACCTCGCTGAGTGGCGACGCTGAGCCGTGCTCACTTCCCTATTGACCCCAACTGTATATAATTCACCCGTACTACTATTTTTCAGATAACTGGAGAAAGGGATTCGTAAATGTCCAAGACTTTCAAGAAGGTGGCGCTTGCCTACTCGGGCGGGCTCGATACGTCGATCATCATTCCGTGGCTGAAAGAGAACTATCACTGCGAAGTGGTGGCGATTGCCGCCGATGTCGGCCAGAAAGAGGAGCTCGAGGGGCTGCGTGAGAAGGCGATCGCCACGGGCGCCGCGGAGATCTACATCGAGGATCTGCGCCACGAGTTCGTCGTCGACTACATCTTCCCGACCCTGCGGGCCGGAGCAGTCTATGAGCACAAATACCTGCTTGGAACCTCGTTTGCCCGTCCGGTGATTGCGAAGCGTCACGTCGAGATCGCCAAGGCGACCGGCTGTGATGCCCTCTCCCACGGGTGCACGGGCAAGGGGAACGACCAGGTCCGCTTCGAGCTGACCTTCAAGGCGCTCGCTCCGGAGCTGCCGGTGATCGCGCCGTGGCGCGAGTGGGACATCGTCTCGCGTGAGGACGCGATCGACTACGCCAATGAGCGCCAGATCCCGATCACGGCGAGCCGTGAAAAGATCTACAGCCACGACCGGAACATCTGGCACCTCTCACACGAGGGCGGCATCCTCGAAGACCCGGCAAGCGAGCCGGAAGAGTCGATGTTCGAGCTGACCGTCGCGCCGGAGAATGCTCCGGACAAGCCGGAGTATGTCGAGGTGACCTATGAGCAGGGTACCCCGGTCGCCGTCAATGGCGAGTACCTCGACCCGGTTCCGCTCATCGACAAGCTGAACGAGATTGGCGGCCGCCATGGCATCGGCCGGGTCGACCTGGTCGAGAACCGACTGGTCGGGATGAAGTCGCGCGGAGTCTATGAGACCCCGGGCGGCACGATCCTCCTCGCCGGTCTGCGGGAGGTCGAATCGCTGACGCTCGATCGCGAGGCGGCCCACTACAAGGAGGTCATCTCCCACAAGTACGCCGAGATGGTCTACTTCGGCCTCTGGTTCACTCCGCTCCGTGAGGCGCTCGACGCCTTCGTCAATTCGCTCATGACCGCGGTGAGCGGAACGGCGAAGTTCAAGCTCTACAAGGGCAATGTGATCAGCGCCGGCCGCACGGCGAAGCGTTCACTCTACCAGCCGAACCTCGCCTCATTCACCATGGGGGCAGGTTACGACCAGCGTGACGCCGCCGGCTTCATCAACATTCTTGGCCTGCCGCTGCAGGTCGACGCCCTCACCAAAATGAACAGCAAGTAGTCTCGAGGAGATCCAAGTATGAATCGACGAGAGTTCGTGCAAGGGGCGGCGCTGACGAGCGCCGCCCTCGCCCTGCCCCTTCCGGCCACCGTCGTGGAGGCCAAAGGGGTCAAGTGGGAGGTTGGCTGCTTCAATCGTCCCTGGACAAAGTGGGGGTACGATGTGACCCTGCGGGAGATCAAGGCAGCGGGATACGGGGTGACCGGACTGCTCAGCGCAACGCGCGAGGAGCCCTTTCTGCGCCCGGGTCCGACGCCCGACTATCTGGCGAACCTGAAGAAACGGCTCGCCGCGAGCGGACTGCGGGCGAATATGGGGGCCTTGCGCTCCCGCCACAACATCCCGCTCGAGGAGTCGATCAAGGAGATGCGGCAGCAGGTCGATGCGGCCCACGAACTCTCGCTCAAGTTCATCCTCTCGTTTGGAGTCGACAAGGTCGAGGAGTATGACCACTACTACAAGGTAATGCGCGAAACGGCAGCCTACGCGGCCGAGCGCGGCATCCGCCTGGCGATGAAGCCGCACGGCGGGGGAAGCAGCGCCTCGGCCGAGATTCTCGCGGCGATCAAGTCGGTCGGCCACAAGAACTTCTCAATCTGGTACGATGCCGGCAATATCATCCACTACACCGGGAAGGATCCGATAGAGGAGCTCAAACCGATCGTTCGCCACGTCAGCGGCTTCTGCGCCAAGGACTGCGCCGTGGTCAAAGGCGATGTGATGATCCAGTTCGGGACCGGCAAGGTCGACTTTGCCGGCGTCTTCCGGACGCTCAAGTCGGGTGGATTCAAGGGGCCGGTCATGGTCGAGTGCTGCAAGATCGGCGCAACGGCCGAGGAGACCACGGCCAGTGCCCGGGGCAACCGTGAATTCCTGGCGCAGGTGCTCGCCCAGATCTGAGCCGACTCAACATGGACGATCTCGATCTCCTGATCATTGGTGGAGGCCCGACCGGACTTGCTTGCGCGATCGAAGCAAGCCGGGCGGGCCTGCGCTATCTCGTGATCGAAAAAGGTTGCCTCGCCAACTCCCTCTACAACTATCCGACGCAGATGACCTTCTTCACCACGCCGGAGCTGCTCGAGATCGGCGACCTCCCCTTCGTCTGTGAGCGGGAGAAGCCGAACCGGATCGAAGCGCTCAAATACTACCGGCGGGTCGCCGACACCTACCAGCTGCGGATCCACCAGTACGAGAAGGTGATCGGGCTGAGTGGCGTCGATGGCGCCTTCACCATCCGCACCGTCAGTCTGCCGGCCGGGGTCGAATCGAGCTACCAGTCCCGGAAGGTGATCATCGCCATGGGCTACTATGATCTGCCCAATCTGATGGGGATCGCGGGCGAAGAGCTGCCCAAAGTGGCCCACTACTATCGCGATGCCCACCCATATTACAACCGTGAAGTTGCCGTGATCGGCGGCGGCAACTCGGCGGCGCTGGCCGCGCTCGACCTCTGGCGCCACGGCGCCCGCGTCACCCTCATCCACCGCGGGACGGAGCTGCGGCGGACGATCAAGTACTGGATCCTCCCCGACATCGAGAACCGGATCCAGAACGGTGAAGTCCGCGGCCTCTTCCGCCACGAAGTGACGCGCATCGAGCCTCTTTCGATCCACGTTCGCCACCTCGACTCCGGCGAGGAGCGGGAGCTGCCGAACGACTTCGTCTTTGCCCTCACCGGGTACCACGCCGACCATAATTTCATGCAGGCCATCGGCATCGCCATCGATCCGGTGACGATGAAGCCCTCGCTCGACCCGGAGAGCTTTGAGACCAACGTCCACGGCATCTACCTGGCGGGAGTGGTTATGGCCGGGCGGGATACCGGGAAGATCTTTATCGAGAATGGTCGTTTCCACGGGATCCGGATCGTCGCCAACCTGGTGACTAAACTGGAGCGCTGATGCCGCTATAAGCTGGCGCTGGCCCTTCATTCCCGGCACTTTCAGTTCCCCACTCCTAATTCCCCGCCGCCTGCTCACCATTTTTCCCGGCCTGCACTCCCGGCCACCCTGACTTGCAAAGTCTGCTTTTAACTTATCAGAGTTGGTGGGACAGGTAGGTCAGGTAGGTCAAGCAGAAAGACTACTCCTGCTATCCGGTGAACAATGGCGATTGGGGTGCCTTTGCAAAAGCCCTGCGGCCACCCGGCTGATCATCGTAAGTTTGGCTCAACTGGGGCCTGACTATGTTATTATCTCTGTCTGACTCTGATGAGAGGAAAGGGGCGCCATTTTTGTACAGTAAAATACTGGAATACGAGGGGATCACCGAGTACAAGCTCGACAGCAACGACTTGAAGATACTGCTCTGCGAGCAGCGGGCCGCGCCGGTGGTCGCCTTCATGGTCGTCTACCGCGTCGGATCGCGAAACGAAGCGGTCGGGCATACCGGAGCGACCCACCTGCTCGAGCATATGCTCTTCAAAGGGACGCCGACCTACAACAAGCGGCGCGGGACACAGATCGCGGCGGTGCTGCAGAAGCACGGGGCGGTCTTCAATGCCGACACGTGGCTCGACCGGACCCGCTACTTCGAGATGCTCCCGAGCGACCAGCTCGAACTGGCCGTCCACCTCGAGGCCGACCGGATGCGCAACTCCTTCATCGCTGACGAGGACCGCCAGCTCGAGATGACCGTCGTTCGCAATGAGATGGAGCGGGGCGAGAACGATCCGGGGCGGATCCTCGACGAGCGGATCTGGGCGGCCGCCTTTCGCGAGCACCCGTACCACCACCCGACGATCGGCTGGCGGACGGATGTCGAGGGCATGCCCACCTCGCGGCTGAAGGAGTTTTACGACACCTACTACCACCCGAACAATGCGACGGCCATCGTCGTCGGCGATTTCGACAGCGCGGCGGCCCTCGAGCTGATTGCGCGCCATTTCGGGCCGATTCCACCCTCGCCGCAGCCAATTCCGCCGATGTACACCGTCGAACCACCCCAGCAGGGCGAGATTCGTTTTGTGCTGCGGCGGGCCGGCCAGCTTGGTCTGGTCGAGATGGCCTGGCACATTCCGGAGGCGACCCATCCCGATTCCGGAGCCCTCGCGGTTCTCGATCACATCCTCTCCGCCGGAGTCACCTCCCGCCTCTACCAGGGGCTGGTCGAGACCCAGCTGGCGGTCGATGTCGGGGCGCAGGCCTACCAGTTCACCGACCCGGGCCTCTTCACGATCGACCTGACCCTCTCGCCCGGCATTGGCCACGCGGATGCCGAGAAGGCGGTCGGCGAGGTGATCGAGCAACTGAAGCGGGAGCCGGTCGGCGAAAAAGAGCTTCAAAAAGCCCGCAACCTGATCACCACCCAGATGATCTTCCTCCGCGACAGCCCCTTCGGGGTGGTCAACGTCCTCGGTGAATCCGAGGGGGTCTCCGACTGGAAACTCTACGTCGACCTGCCGCGCATGGTCACCGCGGTCACCGCGGCCGACATTCAGCGCGTCGTCAACACCTACTTCGACGACGACAATCGAACGGTTGGCTACTTCATTCCGAAGGAAGAGCAGTCATGAAGACGAGCAGTGATCTCCGCTTTGCCGCCCGGACGCGGCGCCATCAACTCTCGAACGGACTGACTCTGCTGGTCCTCGAGAACCATGCCAATCCAACCATCTCCCTCTCCGGAACCTTCCGCGCGGGAGAGTTCTTCAATCCATCCGGCAAGGATGGGCTGGCGAGCCTGACGGCGAGCATGCTCAACAAGGGGACCTCGCGGCGCACCAAGATCGAGATCGCCGAAGAGCTGGAATCGACCGGAGCGCGCATCAGCTTCTCCTCCAATACCTTCACCGTCTCGGTGAGCGGCCAGTCCCTGAGCCAGGATCTGCCAATGCTCATCAGCACACTGCCGAAGAGCTGCGGGGACCATCGTTCCCGGCCGATGAACTCGACAAACTGAAGCAGCGGGTCATCGCGAGCATCCGCGAGGATCTGGATGAGACGCGCGTCCGCGCCTATGAGCGGATGACCCAGGTCATCTTCCCGCACGGACATCCATACCACCGCCCGTCCGGCGAGCATTTGATCCGGGAGATCGAATCGATCGGGGTAGACGATGTGCGCGGCTTCTATGAGACCTACTATGGTCCGGGCAGCCTGATCATGGTCATTGCCGGCGATGTCGATGATCACCGCGTCGTCGATATGATCGAGAAGTCGTTCGGCGACTGGAAGGGGCCGGAGCCGCCACTGATCGACCTTCCCTACACCGACCTGCAGACAAAACCCTACCGCGAATCGATCCAGATGCGTGACAAGGCCAACTGCGACGTGGTCATTGGCCATGCTTCGCGACTGCGCCGGCTCAATCATGACTATCTGCCAGCGGTGATCGCCAACCGCGCCCTTGGTCAATCGACCATCTCGTCACGGCTGGGGCTGATCCTGCGGGATGAGATGGGGCTCACCTATGGCATCAACTCAAGCTTCAGCGAGTCGGGCATCGCCGATGGTCCATTCACCATCGGCGTGACCATTGCGCCGGAGAACATCGATCTGGCGATCGACACGACGCTGCAGATCGTCGGAGATTTCATCCGGGAGGGGATCCGGGAAGAGGAGCTGGCGGACGAGAAGTCCTCAATCGCCGGAGCCTTCCAGGTTGGGCTGGCCACCAATGGCGGCATGGCCAACCAGATCTCGAGTATCGAACTCTATGGCCTGGGCATCGACTACCTCGATCGCTTTCCCGACATCGTCAAGGCAGTGACCAAAGAAGAGGTCGACGAGGCCATCCGTAAATATATCCATCCCGAAGTGGTGACGACCATCGTCGCCGGTACTTTCGAGTAAGCACTATGGCCAGGACTCTCTACCTCGACTGTTTTTCTGGCATCAGCGGCGATATGTTTATCGGCGCGATGCTCGACCTTGGACTGGATTTTGAACTGCTGCGGACCGAGCTCCAGAAGCTGGGCGTCGAGGGATTCACGCTCCGTGTCGCGCGAGTCGACCGGAGCGGCATCTCGGCGACCAAGTTCGACGTCGATATCCATCCGGCGCACCACCACGATCATCACCACAGTCACGATCATCATCACGATCATCACCACGATCATCACCACGACGAACACGGTCACCGCCACGGCCACGATCACCACCACGATCACGATCACGGGCATAGTCACCACCATCACCACGAGCATGGTCACGGTCACGAGCACGATCACGATCATCATCACCACGACCATAATCACGAAGCAGGTGGCGGGCACGCACCCCAGGAAGAGTCTGGTGGGCATGATCACGCCCATCGTTCACTTTCGGAGATCAAGCAGATCATCAACCGCTCCGCGCTCTCGGCGGGCGTGAAGGCGCGGGCGCTCGAGATCTTCGAGCGCATTGGCGAAGCCGAGTCAAAGATCCATAACATTCCGCTTGAGACGGTCCATTTCCACGAGGTCGGGGCGATCGATTCGATCGTCGACATCGTCGGATCGTGCATCGCGATCGAGGCGCTGGGGATCGAGCAGGTGGTCTCATCGCCGATCCACGTCGGCAGCGGGAGCTTCAAGTGCGCGCACGGCACCTATCCGGTTCCCGGCCCGGCGACAGCCGCGCTGCTGCGCGGCGTCCCCTCCTACGCCAAAGATATTGTCGGAGAGCTGGCGACACCAACCGGCGCGGCAATCGTCGCCAATCTGACGAGCGATTTTCGCCAACTACCGCTGATGAAGATCGAGCGGGTCGGCTATGGAGCCGGTACGCGCGACTTTCCAAAGTTTCCGAACGTGTTGCGGGCCTTTATCGGCGAGCTGGTCGAGGACGCCGACGCCACCCCGGCGACGGTGACGGTGATTGAAGCGACGATCGACGACCTGAGTGGAGAGGTCTTTGGCCACCTGATGCAGCGGGCGCTCGAGGCCGGGGCCCTCGAGATCTTCTACCAGCCGGTTCAGATGAAGAAGAACCGTCCGGGAGTGCTACTGACCCTGCTCTGTCACAACAGTGACCGCGAACGGATGGCGCAGCTGATCTTTACCGAGACAACGACCGTTGGGATCAGGTATCGCGAGGAGCGGCGACAGATCCTCGTTCGCCGCAAGGAGAAGGTCCGGACCCCCTATGGCCTGATCAGCGTCAAGATCGCGTGCGATGAGCAGGGACGCGTGATCAATCGCCACCCTGAATTTGAGGATTGCCGGCGGGCTGCCGAGGTTCACCAGGTAGCGCTGCGGGTCGTTCAACTGGCGGCGCTGCAGGGAGAGTCGACTGGCAGTTAGCTGGTCGAGGCCTGGCAGCGCGACCAATCAAGTGGAGCCTATGCCAATCACCACGGCGGCCATTCTGGTTATCGGCGACGAGATCCTGAGCGGAAAGACACGGGATCAGAACGCCCACCTCCTGATCAGCGAGCTTCGTGAGCTCGGGGTATCGCTGCGCCGGATCGTCGTCATTCCCGATGACATCGAAGTCGTGGCGGCCGCGACCCGCGAGCTGGCCGCGAGTCACGACGTCGTCTTCACCTCGGGCGGCATCGGTCCGACGCACGACGACGTGACGATTCAGGGTATCGCCCGCGCCTTCGATCTGGCAATCGTTCGCCATCCCGAGCTTGAGGGGATCATTCGACACTACTTCAAGGACCAGGTCGACGAGTCCCACCTCCGCATGGCCGATGTTCCGGACGGCACTATACTGATCAGAACCGGCAACCTCTCCTGGCCCGTCCCAGCCTGTCGGAATGTCTACATTCTGCCAGGTGTACCTGAACACTTCCGGGTCAAGTTCCTCGCCATCCGCGAACGCTTTCGCGCCGCGCCGTTTCACCTTCGAATCATCTACATCAGCAGCGACGAGTTCGACATCGCCACCAACCTGACGATGGTTGCGGCGACCCACCTCGATGTCGCGATCGGGTCATATCCATACGTTGGTCCCAATGTTGGTCCCAATGTTGGAGCGGATGAGTACAAGGTCAAACTGACGCTCGAGTCGAAAGACGAGTCGGCGCTTGAACTGGCCCTGCACGATCTGCTCAGCCGCCTCGACCCAGCCTCGATCGTTCGTACCGAGTCCGGTTCGGCCCGCCCGAATGAGCCGCTGAAAGATTGACCCCCTCGACGCCACAGATTTGCATTCCGACTGGATAGTGTTATCATCCGCCTGTCTCTTAGGTAGTTGTTCGTCCTTACCATACCCGTAAAGCGCTTTATCGATTTCGAACAGAGTTTGTGCTGATGTCGGCCTGACATCAGCAGACACCCTCTTCACTTTGCGGGAAGCAATAAAAGCTCTTATCACATCATCAGCTAATTTACCTGGGGCGCCGAGGTGCGCCGTCAGGAGTGATACATCCACCGAGGAGGATTGAACCATGCGAAGGGCTTTGTGTTTTTTGAGTTTGGCCCTCTACCTGTTGTTAGGCAGCGTCGCTGCCTTTGGTCAGGCGGTCTACGGCAATATCGTCGGGACGGTCACTGATCCGGCAGGTTCGGCCATTGCCAACGCGAAAGTGGTCATCACCGATACGCAGCGCCAGACGGCGGTGTCGACGGTGACCAACGAGGACGGCAACTTTACGCAACGCGGACTGATTGCCGGCATCTACCAGGTGCGAATCGAGTCGTCGGGTTTCAAGGCGGCGGTGATCACCGTCACCGTCTCGGTCGACCAGATCTCGCGGGCCGATCTGAAGATGGAGGTTGGTGAGGTCTCGCAGGTGGTCGAGATCAGCGCCGAGGCGCCGCTGCTGAAGACGGAGCGGGCCGACGTCGCGGTAACCTTCAATGAGAAGACGGTGACTTCGCTGCCACTGGTCAATCGCCGCTTCACGCAGTTCGAACTGCTGACGCCAGGCGTCCAGGCGTCGACCTCGCAGACGGCGGCATCGGAAGATCCCCAGGGATCGTTCCGCAAGGTAGTCAATGGACAGAGCTTCGCCGGGACGACGCACCTGTTGGACGGAACGGACAATCGTGACGCCCTGCTGAGCCTGATCGTCATCAATCCGACGCTCGAGTCGCTCGCCGAGGCGAAGATTACGACGGCGGCCTATGATGCCGAGTTTGGGGCGACGGCCGGAGTGATCAGCGTCCAGACCAAGTCGGGCACGAACGATTTTCACGCCGTTGGTTTCAACTTCCTTCGGAACGGCGTTCTCAACGCCCGCAACCCCTTCACCCAGTTTCAGCCGATCCGTGGCAGCAGCCGCTACATCCCGGTGACGCAGGCCAATCAGTTTGGCGGAGCCGCCAGTGGAAAGATCATCTCCGACAAGCTCTTCTGGTTTGGCGACTACCAGGGAACGCGGCGAAACACGGGCGGTTCCGCGCTGCTGCGAGTCCCGACGGCGGCCGAGCGCGCGGGTGACCTGAGTGGCCTGCAGTTGAACATCTTCGATCCGGCAAGTGGCGACACGCCGGCAACCCGGACACAGTTCGCGGACAACAAGATTCCCACGGCGCGGATCTCGCCGCAGGCGCTCAAGCTGCTCAGTTTTATTCCCCTCCCGAACATCAGCGGAGTGTTGCGCGACGCGCCAAACTTTGTCGGGTCGGGCACAATCAGATTCAACGAAGATCTGACCAACACGCGCTGGGACTACTTCCAC
>JBEAVZ010000510.1:0-6089 GCA_041160645.1 Acidobacteriota bacterium | reverse complement strand
GATCCTCGACCAGCTCTCATACAAGGGCCCCCGGGTCTCGACGGGTCTCGCCCCGACCGGGTACGATGCAGACAATCTCTTTGTGCGGGGCGACTATCGCCTCGACGACCGGAACCTGCTGCAAGTCCGCTACAGCTTCTATGATATCGACAGTCCGAATGCCCGCGGGGTGGGCGGACTGAATGCCATCAGCCGGGGCACCTCGCTCGCCAACCGTGACCAGACGATGGCGATCAGCGAGATCACCTCGCTGGGCTCCAACATCGTCAATGAGGCGCGCTTCCAGTATACGCACAGTCGGCTCAGCGCACCGCCCAACGACCTGACCGGACCGGCCATCAACATCTCCGGCGTGGCCAACCTTGGCACCTCGACCACCTCACCGACCGGACGAGCCAATGATCTGCTCGAACTGGTCGACAACCTGACGATTCAACGGGCGACCCACTCGGTCAAATTCGGTGTCGACTTTCTCTATAATCGGGTCGACATCACATTTCCGGGCGCACTGCAGGGAATCTACACCTTCTCATCCCTGGCCAACCTCCAGGCTGGGCGTTACGCGACCTACCAGCAGGCCTTCGGAGCTCCGAGCCTCTTTCAGTCGAATCCGAATCTGGGCCTCTTTCTCCAGGATGAGTGGCGAATTCGGCGTGATCTGACGATCAACGCCGGCATTCGGTACGATCTCCAGGCCCTGCCCGATCCGATCCAGACCGACCGCAACAACGTTGCGCCGCGGATTGGCCTGGCCTATGCGCCGGGAAGCGGACGGACCGTGATCAGGGCCAGTTACGGTCTCTTCTTCGATCGCCTTCCCCTCCGCACCACCTCGAACGCCCTCCAGCGTGACGGGACACGTTACAAGGTGGCGGCTTTCGCCTTTGGACAGGCGGGAGCGCCGCAGTTCCCGAATGTTGCCGCCGCCTTTCCAACCGGCTTTCTGCCAAGCATCACCACGATCGATCCGCAGATCGGCAACGCCTACTCAGTGCAGACGAGCCTGCAGATCGAGCGGGAGCTGAGCGCGGCCACCTCGCTGGCGGTTGGATACATTCGCACCCGCGGACTCCATCTGGTGCTGGCTCGCAACGTCAACGTGCCAACCCTCTCCGCGGCGGAAGCCGCCCGACTGGGCGTGACCAACCTTGGGCGGCCAAATCCCAACTTCGGCAATATCAGCCGCTACGAGAGTTCGGGAGACTCGTGGTACAACGGTCTGACCATCTCCCTCAACCGTCGTTTCCGTGGGTGGGCCGGAATGCGCCTGTCGTACACCTACTCCAAGGCGCTCGACACGACCGGATCGGCCTTCTTCTTCACCCCTCAGAACAACTTCAACCTCCGTGACGATCGTGGCCGAAGCGACAATGACCAGCGACACGTTCTGGCCATTGGCGGATCTCTCGCGGCGCCTGAGAATTTCAGCCCGTCGATCTTCGGAAAGATCCTGAGCGGTTTCCAGCTCAACCCGATCTTCAGGTATGGATCAGCCCTGCCCTTCAACATCCTGACGGGAAACGACCGCAACAATGATACGAACCTCAATGATCGTCCGGTGGGGATCGGGCGGAATACGGGTCGCGGCTTCTCATTCGCCTCGTTCGACACCCGCCTGAGCCGCCGGATCAGGGTGACGGAATCAGTGGGTCTGGAGGTGATCGCCGAGGCCTTCAACCTCTTCAATCGTGCCAATCTGCAATTGCCAAATGCGACCTGGGGAACCGGACTGACGCCAAACGCCAACTTTGGTCAGCCGACCTCAGCCGCCGATCCACGCCAGTTCCAGTTCGGGCTGCGGCTCAATTTCTGACCGAAGGAGTGACCATGTTGAGAATTGTCATGATAATAATTGCGTTGCTGGGATCCCTGATCGTCCAGGCTGGCGTCCCAGCCTCCTTGCCTGATCCTCACCAGCACGGCCAGCATGGCCAGCACGGTTCAACCGGTGATGGCCAGTTCAATCCGTATGTCGCCGCTGATCACCGTGGCGGCTTCTATGTGCTTCACGTCGAGCGAGTCGACAAGGTCAGCAACATCTTCATCCGCCACACCAGGGATGGGATCAGCTTCTCCGCACCGGTGCGAGTCAATGATGTGCCGGGACAAGCAGCCGTGCGCAACGAGAATCCCCCGAAGATGCTCGTTGGACCTGAGGGTGATCTCTATGTCAGCTGGGGCGACGAGCGCGAGAAATGGAAGGGGAACATTCACTTCTCGCGTTCAACCGATGGGGGAAAGAGCTTCGCGCCGGCGCTGACGATCAATTCTGATGCCGCGCTTCCGCCGGTCGGGCATGCCTTTCAGTCGATGGCAATCGATCGCGCGGGGCGAATCTTCATTGCCTGGATCGATGAGCGCAGAAAGACCAAAGAGGATCGTGGCGCCGAGATCTGGATGGCGGTCTCTGCGGATCGCGGTCGCACCTTCTCCGCCGATCGGCGGATCGTCAGCGATGTCTGCGAGTGCTGCCGGACGATCCTGCAGACCGACGCGGCCGGCAATCTCTACGTGGCCTACCGCACGGTTCCCCGCACAGGAAAGATGCTTCGGGACATCGTCGTGGCCCGCTCGACCGATGGCGGAGAGACCTTCACCCCAACGGTGGTCAGCCAGGATGGATGGGAGATTAATGGCTGCCCGGTCGTTGGTCCCAGCATGACGATCGGCCGCACCGGGACGATCACCATGGCCTGGTTTGTCGGCGGCGGCAGTCGACCGGGCCTCTACTATGCCGCCTCAAAGGATCAGGCTCGGAGCTTCTCGCCACGCCAGCTCTTCACGACGGAGCAGCGGCTGGCCAAGCACGCGCACGCCGTCTCGCTGGCTGATGGCCGGACACTCTACGCCTGGGATGACGCCACGGAGAATGGGCAGACAGCGACCTTTTGGGGCGTGGTGGGGCCGGAGCGTCCTCGTCGGGAGGCCGCCGCAGGACGAGCGCCGACGGTGCACGGATCACAGACCGGGGTCTCCTATCCGATCGTCGCCGTGAGCGGGCGACAGGCGCTGGTCGTCGGATTGCAACCTGGAAAGACTGCCATCTTTACCAGAGCGTTCGGCTTGCCAAAGTAGTTTGCGCGCCGCGCTGAATTTGCGCCAAACCGACGAGAGAGGCGGACTTCGCCTCTCTCGTCGGCGTTTTGAGGCTCGATAATCGGGAGGAGGAGAAACGCCCTGCCCGTTCGTGGTGATCCTTGCCAGCTAATCCATCGCGTGAGCGTGGGGATCCCCGGCGGCGAGTTGAAGGTCGGCTGGCCAGGCCAGCTCGACCCCGTGGTCGACAAGTAGCTTCTGAAAATCGGCCCGCCGGGAGGGCGACTCCCAGATCTGGTGATGCGACTGGCGGGTGGCAAGGCAATGCGCCGCCAGCCGTCCCGCCGCCTCGCCGATGTTCCATTCGACCGGGTGGAGTCGGTAGCAACCATTGGTAATGTGGGTGGTGCCAATATTCTTGGCCGCCGCGAGCAGATTCTTCATCCTGACCGGAAGAAGCGCCCCGAGAGGAATCTGAAATGGGAGTGAAGCGACGTCGATATAGTTGTCGCCCCCCGTCGATGGGTGAAGATCGATCCGGTAGTAGCCGATCCCGACGCTGTCCGGATAGTTTTCGGCAAAGGTCTGGCCGGGACGGCAACTGGCGGCCACGTCCTGTTCACGGATCGTCCGGCAGGCCCGGAGCCGCCGTGATTCGCGAATGTAAGGCATCTTGGCCAGTCCGTCGAGTGTCCCGGTCACATCGCCCCGCAGTCGCAGCCCCGGCCAGCCAAGCCCTCCGTCGGGTCGAGGCGCCTCGGTCTGCAGCCAGTAGAAGAAGGCGCGGCTCAATCGACGCGCCTGCGCGATATGTTGGGCCCGCGTCTCTTCGTCGGCCGTCGTCAGATCTCCCGGCAGATAGTCGAGCATCGGGACATTCATCAGCGTGATGTCGCTCGCGTATGCTCCGGGGAGAAAGTTGGCCCGGTCGATGATGCGCCGGTATGTCCAGAGCCCGGCAAAGGCCCGCGAAGGCTCGCGGTGCGGCGCAAAATGGTACTCGTGCGGGGTCATAAGGCGCGGATGGGTGATCTTCCAGCTGAGCAGCCTGCCGGGCCAGGCGGGCTGGAGTCGTGGCTCATAGTCCCGCCACTGACCGTAATCGGCCGGGCACTCGATCGGGTGATCCTCACCTTCCCGATACTCCATGGCAAAACAGACCGAGAAGGCCTGGACATTGTCCGGCTGGGCGATCGCGGGGGCCGACGGCTCGCCGGTCTCGGCCTGTGATTCGAAACCGGTCACCGACTCACAGCCCGTCAGGGCGAGCAGATCACCAAGCTCCGTCGCGTCGAGGAACGATCTGGCCGTGACAACCCGCTCGAGACCATCGCGCCGGTCGAGCAGGACGATCCTCCGGATCAGATCCCCATCGACATCGGCCCGGACCGGGCGATGTTCGGTGAGCAGCGTCACCTGGCCATTGCTCAGGTACGGGGCAATCATCTCGCCGAGAACCGCCAGCGCGACCCGTGGTTCATGGCAGAGCGGCGAGACCCAGCCATTACCCGGATTGAGGAAGGGTTGCTGGCGGGCCGCAGCGGTGAGGGGGTAGTTGCGTCGGTAGTAGTCGCGAACTCCATTGCGGAAACGCCGGTAACTCGCGGTGCACCCAAAACGCTCGATCCAGCCGTGCTCATCCGGCGGCACCGCCTGTGCGGTCAACTGGCCGCCAATCCAGTCAGACTCTTCCGTCAGGACAACCGAGGCGCCAGCCTCGGCCGCCGCCAGCGCCGCCGCAAATCCTCCCACACCTCCGCCAACAATCAGGATATCGGTCTTCAGCTCTGATACTTGATCCTCGCTCATTGCTCATCTCCATATTTATCTGGTGTCAATCCCAGATTATACGCTAAACGACAATGCTTCTGATCCTGATCAGCGCCGAAGTTCTTCGTCACATCAAGCCGGCAAATTCAGTATATTCAAATTTAAATCCCCCCGTTCGATCACCGGCTCAAAGAGTCGCTAACCGAACGAGGGGAGTTTTGACCATTCATCTCCAGCCTTTCAGCTGGCAGGCTGAATTAGAACGTTACTCTGGCCCCAATCTGAAGCTGACGGGGACCACCAAAGCGGGCCGTCGAGGGCGCTGTAAATGGCTCTCCCGGAAGTGGAAAGCTGGTGGGCGGAGCCAGTGCCGGCAAGGAATTGCCGGTATTGCCAAAGACACTGATCGCGTCGACACCAAAGTTCTTATTGGCCGCCCGAGTTGCATTGAAGGCCTCGATCGTCAGGGCTAGTGAGACCCTCTCTGAAAGTCGGAACGACTTCAATAGTCGCAAATCAACGTTGAAAAAATTGGGTTGTCGAAAACTATTCCGTCCAACAACTCTTCCGTTGACAACGGCACGGTCATTGTCAGGATTGGCATCACCCTGGAGGTCATCACCCGCGACTGCTGTGTAAGGAAAACCGGAGCGAGTTATGAGAATGGCGCTAACTGTAAATCCTGCCCCAAGATCGACCAAACCGTTGACATTGAAATTATGGCGAACGTCCTGCTTGGACGGTCCGGCCTCAGCTTTCAGGTCGAAAGGATTGAGCGTCGTCTCGCGTGAAAAGTTGCGCTCGTTGGAATCATCATCACGGTTGTGTGAGTAAGTGTAGTTGGCGCCAAAGAGGTATCTTCGCGCAAATCGGCGCTGCAGATTGATCACCAGGGCGTCATACGTCGCATGGGCAGTCGACTCGTTGATTGAGAAGATCCCAATCGCCGCGTTGGGGCGCGGGTTGGTGAAACGCGGATATCCGGTCGCCCCATCAATCACCGGAGCTCCAAGATTGCGATCGACACGGCGCTGTAATTTCCAGGCCGAACTGTGCACGAAGCCAAGCGTGAGCGTCAGATCACGACCTATCTGGTGATCGAGGTTGGCCGAAGTCTGAAATGTCCGTGGATTGCGGAACTCAGGCTGGAATCCAAAGGCACGTGTCTGAACCCGATTTCCGATTCCGGCAGGAAGCACAGGGATTCCCGCCAGAATATTTGGATAACGGATAATGGCTCCCGTACCCCGAAATACGCAATTGTCCGGAAGACCAGTTAAGGC
>JBEAVZ010000492.1:0-8818 GCA_041160645.1 Acidobacteriota bacterium | reverse complement strand
GCGGTGGTTCGGGGTATGAATGCCGCCCGTGGCAATCGCCTCGGCTGCCCGGCGGAGAAACCTCTCCAGTCGCGGCAGCCAGGCCTGCGCTGGCGCCGACCCGTCCTCTTCCAGCAGGCGGTAGAGCAGCACCAGATCGAGTACCACAAACCCGGTGTCCGGCGGCGAGTGAAAATTGGTCGTCGGCAGATCGATCGTCCCATCAGGGTGCTGCTCACGCTCGAGCCAGCCCAGCGCCAGATCGATTCGCCGCGCCAGGGCGGCGCGGTGGTAATGGGCCGAACGCCGGTGGCAGTAGAGCGCCCCAAGGTTCTTCAACTCGAGGGCGTTAAGCGCGGCGAGCGCAAAACCATAGGCTGGCGAGATGAATCCACCAACCTGCGGATCCTTCTCATCGACGATCTGGGTCTGCAGCGCCGCCTCGAGCCGCCCCTCGGCCTGGGCGAGCGCGAGCAGCTCCTCGGTCGATTCTGCCTGCCCGGCAAGAACAGAGGGGCCAGCGGGCATAGCGGGCGCCAAAGAACGGTCGAGCGGCAGGCCCATGGCGACCGCCGCTCCACTCGTCCGTGAAATGAAATCACGTCTCTTCATTATTTTAAAACTCGATCAGGAACGCTTTCCGACATCGGGCGAGATTACCTGAGCCCGCTCGGAGGCCGGCACAAAAGCGACTCGCCGCTTCTCGAGATAGGCCATCTTCCCAAGGTGCGAGGCGAGCGCTGAACGGTGGCCGCTCACCACATCCGAGTTGGGCAGAGCGCGCGACTTGACGCAGTCGACGAAGTTGCGAACGTGCAGTTTCTCGAGCGGAATCTCATTCTTGACGACCACCGGCTCCGGTGGAGCCTGGCGCCGCTCGGCCTTCGCCTGGTAGGTGTAGCCGGAACGGTCGATCAGGAGACGCCCCTCCGTCCCGAGAAACTCGATCGCCGCCCCGCGGGCGCCCGGGACGAGAGTCGCCTCGAAGGTCGCCACCCACTTGCTCGGATACTCGACCTCGAGAGTGATCGTGTCCGGCGCGGTCCGCCCGTCGTTGTACGCATAGACGCCGCCAGCCGCATTCGCCGCTACCGGGAGATCCTCGCCAACAAACCAGTGGACGACATCGATCCAGTGGGTGAAGAGGTCGGTGATCTGCCCTCCCCCAAAGTCGAGGTAGGCCCGCCAATTGTAGAACTGGTGCGCATCGAAGGGCCGGAACTTGACCGGACCGAGAAAGGCCTTCCAGTCAAGCCCCGCCGGCTGCTCAGTGAAGTTTGGCTTGCGCAGATGGTAGGTGTTGCCGTGCCACCAGGTGCGGACGAGCGCGATCTTGCCAAGTTTGCCCGTGTCGACATACTGACGCTTCGCTTCGGCGTAGTGGAGGCCGCTCCGCTGCTGGAGCCCAACCTGGAGCACCGTCCGGTTGGCCTTGACCGCTTTGATGATCTCGTGTCCTTCGGCGATCGAGAAGGTGAGCGGCTTCTCGACGTAGACATCCTTCCCGGCGTTGCAGGCATCGACCGCCATCTGCTTGTGCCACTGGTCAGGAGTCGCGATCAGCACCGCGTCGACCTCTTTCGAGGCAAGCAGCGCCCGGTAGTCGGTGAAGGTCTTCGCCTTCCCCTCGGTCATCTTCAATCCATTGGCGAGCGCCTTGTCATAGCAGTCCGCGAGCGCCGTCACTTCGACATCCGGCTCCTTCAGAAACCAGCTCATGACATCAGAGCCGCGATTGCCGGTACCGATCACACCCAGTCTGAGCCGGTCATTTGCCCCGACGACGCGGCTCCAACCCGCCGCAGTCAAGGCGACTCCGGCCGCCCCTGTCTTGATGAAACTACGCCGTGAATTCTTCTCAGTCATGAACTTGTCCTCTCAATTTTCAATTCCATTCGATTTCCCAGTCTCCAGCAACGCCACGGCCCGGGACCGGTCAAAACCACCCAAGCAACTTGGGCTAGGCCAGCAACTTGCTCACCACCCGACCGTGAACGTCGGTCAATCTGAAATCACGGCCCTGGAAACGATAGGTCAGTCGGGTGTGATCGATCCCCATCAGATGAAGGATCGTCGCGTGAAGATCGTGAACGTGGACCGGGTCCTCGACGACGTTATAGCCGAGGTCATCGGTCTGTCCGATCGCGATCCCCGGCTTGACTCCTCCACCAGCCATCCAGTAGGTGAAGGCGCGCGGATGATGGTCACGGCCCAGCAGCTTCGAGCCGTTGCGGGCCTCATTGACCGGGGTTCGCCCGAACTCGCCTCCCCAGACGACCAGGGTGTCCTCGAGGAGTCCACGCTGCTTGAGATCGGTCAAAAGGGCGGCGATGGGCCGATCCGTCTCCCGGCAGAGGCGCGGCAGCTTCGTCGGAATATCGACCCCGACCCCATTGCCGTGGGTGTCCCAACCCCAATGATAGAGCTGCACAAAACGCACTCCCCGTTCGACCAGTCGCCGCGCGAGCAGACAGTTGTTGGCGAACGATGACTGTCCGGGGCGCGTCCCGTATGCCTCGTGAACCGCCGCCGGCTCTTTGGCGATGTCGGTCAGCTCCGGGACGCTGGTCTGCATCCGGTAGGCCATCTCGTAGGCAGCAATGCGGGTGTCGATCTCCGGATCTCCAAGCGTCGCGCGGTTGAGACCATTCAGATCCCGCAATGCATCGAGAGTCTGGCGACGCACCTCCGGGCTGACCCCCTCCGGATTGTTGACGAAGAGGACCGGTTCACCCTTCGAGCGAAACTCGACCCCCTGGTGAACTGTTGGCAGAAATCCACTCCCCCAGCAGCTCTTTCCACCATCGGGATTGTTCTCTCCGGAGAGGAGGACGACGAAGGTCGGCAGATCGCGGTTCTCGCTCCCGATACCGTAACTCATCCACGCGCCCATGCTCGGTCGGCCAACGATCTGGTGGCCGGTGTTCATCATGATCTGCGCCGGCGCGTGGTTGAACTGGGACGTTTGCATCGAGCGAATGATCGCGATGTCGTCGGCGTGCTTCGCCAGACCCGGCAGCAGATTGCTCATCAACTGTCCGGACTGGCCGTGGCGGCTGAACTGGAACGGCGATCCGAGCAGACGCGGCGTTCCCTTGATGAAGGCGAACCGCTCCCCCTTGATCAACTCCTCGGGAATCGGCTGGCCATCATAGCGATTGAGCGCCGGCTTGTGATCGAACATATCCAGCTGCGAGGGCGCGCCAGCCATAAAGAGATAGATGATCCGCTTCGCCTTTGCCACCGGCGAGGCGGCGGACATCGGCGCGGCGAAGAGCGATGAGAGCGCCATCCCTCCAATGCCAAAGCCCGCCTGGCGGAAGAAGTGGCGGCGGGTGATCTCTCTGATAGTTTCCTGCATCTCCTGCTCCACTGCGTGGGTCAGGGCGGCGCTTATCGGCGTCGCCGCCCAGCCCAATGTTTTGACCAGACCCGTCAGATTAGACGACCTCTCCGAACTGCCGGGGGTCACCCATCAGCCGGCCTGGCCAAGTCTGGGGATAAATCCTAGAGCGGGCGCACCCAGATATTGCGGAAGCGTACCGGATCACCGTGATCCTGGAGCTTCAGTCCGGCTTTCGGGCCGTGGGCAATGTAGTAGGGCGAGCGATCATGCCAGGTGTTGCCGTGGATCTCGACATCGTTCTGAACCAGCACGCCATTGAGCAACACGGTCACGCGGCCATTTTTGACGGCCATTCCCTTCGCGTCAAACTCCGGCGCAGTGAAGATGATGTCATAAGCCTGCCACTCACCCGGCTTGCGCGTCGGATTGACCAGCGGCGGATGCTGCTTGTAGACGGAACCAGCCTGACCGTGGAAGTAGGTCTTGTTCTGGAAGGAGTCGAGCACCTGGACCTCGTAACGCTCCATCAGGAAGATCCCGCTGTTGCCACGCCCCTGCCCTTCGCCCTTGACGACCTCCGGAGTCGCCCATTCGACGTGAAGCTGGGCGTTTCCAAACTCATAGTTGGAGACGATGTCGCCCTTGCCGCGCTTGACCTGCATGTAGCCATCCTGCACGTCCCACTCGGCCGGTCCGGCAGTGCGCAGGCTCGTCCACTGCGAAAGATCCTTGCCGTCAAAGAGAACTACTGCGTCAGACGGGGCGGCGCCGACGGTCGCGCCTGGGGTGATCACCGCCGGCTCAGTCGCTGGTGACTCGAAAGCGGGGACGACCAGGCCAACCTTCTTCGCCTCCTGGTAGATCCGCGCAAAGTCGGGATTTGGCGGACCCGCCGGCTGCCGACGCTGCTGCGCCGCCGAGTAGAACCAGGAACCTGCGGCGCCAACCAGCAATGCGCCGCTAATCATGAGCACCGTTCGGTAACGGGCCAGCTTCAGATCAAATAGCATATCGATTCAGTCTCCTATTGTTTAGTCACCATCTCATCAAGGTTGAGAATCACATTCGCCACCATGGTCAGCGCCGCCAGTTCAACCGCTGGAAGTTCACGCTGCTCACCAGCCAGCAACTTGCCGGCCGCGACGGGATCGCGCTGGTAGTTGGCCAGCTGCTGGCGGTAGAGCGCCTCGAGCCGGACGAGCTCGGCCTCCCCCGGTCGGCGTGAGAGGCAGAGCCGGAACCCATGGGCGAGCCGGTCACGGATCGGCCCCTCCACGTCAAAGTAGATCCGCCGGGCAAGGGCCCGCGCCATCTCCATCATCGCCTCGTCATTGAGCAAGGCCAGCGACTGGAGCGGGGTGTTGGTCCGGACGCGCCGGACCGTGCAGAACTCGCGGCTCGTCGCATCGAAGGTCATCATCGAGGGATAGGGTGAGGTGCGGCGGAGAAAAGTGTAGATTCCACGGCGGTATCGATCCTCGCCCTTGGCGGTTGCCCAGCGCTCGCGGCTGTACGGATTCCGCCAGATCCCCTCCGGCTGCGGAGGCATGACGCTTGGTCCGCCCAGCTTCCGGCTCAACAGACCGGCGGCGGTCAGTGAGAGATCGCGGATCATCTCGGCCTCGACCCGGAAACGGGGGCCACGGGCAAGGAGATGATTGGCCGGATCACGCTCCTGGAGCGCCGGCGTGACGGCCGAGTCCTGCTGGTAGGTTGTCGATGTGACAATCATCCGGTGGAGCGCCTTCATGCTCCACCCGCGCTTCATGAACTCGACCGCCAGCCAGTCGAGCAGTTCAGGGTGGGAGGGCGCGGCCGACTGGGTTCCAAAGTCCTCGCTCGTCTCGACGATTCCGCGCCCAAAGAACTGCTCCCAGGCCCGGTTGACCGCCACGCGCGCGACGAGCGGATTGCGCTCATCGACCAGCCATCGCGCCAGCCCGAGCCGGTTGACCGGAGCGCTCTCCGGCAAAGGATGGAGCGAGGCCGGCGTCCCGGCATAGACCCGCTCAGCCTGACTCGCAAAGTTCCCTCGCTCCCGCAGCCAGGTCGATGGGCGCTCCCAGCCTGGCCGCTCACGCATGATCATCGCCTTGACGATGCCCAGCCCGTCGAGATCCTCCTCGATCTTCTTCGCCCGATCCCGCTCACGCTTCAGCAGCGGGGTCACCTTACGGAAGAGTTCGGCCAGCTCGGTCCGCTCCTTCTCCGTCCGCGCCGCCGCCGGTTTGGCGAGCACCAGCTTCTGCGCCGCCGGGATCTCGACCAGCCGCAACGGCTCTGCGACATCGGCCACCGAGAGCCGCACCCGGCCCATGGCCTCATTCAAACCACCCGCCATGAACCAGAGCCGCACCTCGATCTCGACCGGTTTGGCGACTGCCAATGGGCGGTCGAGCACCATGACCATCTGCCGATCGAGTCGCACCTCGTCGGCCATGGCATTGATCAGCCAGCCGCGCGGGCGATCCTGCACCTGGCCTGGCTCATAGGGGTTGAAGAAGTTCTTCTTGTCGATCTTGTTGACGCCGCTGTCCCAGTCGGCATCGACGAAGGCGAGCGGCTTCCCATCCACCTTCGCCTCAACGGTCGTCAGGATGAAGTTACCGTAGAGGTCCCGCCCGGGGCCACCCCGCGGCAGACTCTGGTCGGTCAGCGCCTCGATCCGCAGGGCGGTGATCTGCCGCAGATCCTTCGGCTGAATCGTCGCGCGAATGAGATAGTCTTCCAGCTCCGGCGCCGCCCCGCTGGCGAGCAGCGAGCGATCGGGCAGCCGGGTCAGGGTCGTTCCTCCACTCGCCCGGAAATCACGCGGATCGAGCGCCACCCAGCGCTTTGGCTCGGCCAGCATCTCGGCCTCCCACTCCGTCTGCGCCTTCTCGAGCGACGGAGTCGAGGTCCGGAGCGTCTTCTCAAGCGCCACCAGCTCCGTCTTCAGCTGCTTCCGCTTCTCTTCCTGTTCCGGTGTCGGCAACTCGAGATCCGGCTCGTAGACAAAGCGCTGGAATGGCTCCGTCCCGATCCGGTGCTCGGCATTCTCGAAGAAGGCATACATCCGGTAGTAGTCCTTCTGGGTGAATGGGTCGTATTTATGGTTGTGGCACTGCGCACACCCAAGCGTCGAGCCAAGCCAGACCGTCGACGTCGTGTTGACGCGATCGACGATCACCTCGTACCGCTGCTCATCCCCATCCGTGCCGCCTTCGCGGTTGAGCAGCGTGTTGCGGTGAAAGCCCGTCGCGATCAACTGCTCTGTCTTCGCCCCGGGGATCATATCGCCCGCAAGCTGCTCGATCGTGAACTGATCGAATGGCATATCGCGGTTGAGCGCGTCGATCACCCAGTCGCGATACTTCCACATGACCCGCAGTCCGTCCGACTCGTAGCCATGCGAATCAGCATAGCGGGCCAGATCGAGCCACGGGCGCGCCCAGCGTTCACCATAGTGCGGCGAGGCGAGCAACCGCTCGACGAGCTTCTCATAGGCATCCGGTGACTGATCATTGAGAAACTCATCCATCTCGGCGATCGTCGGGGGCAGACCAATCAGATCGAGCGAGACCCGGCGCAGCAGCGCCTCCTTCGAGGCCCGCCGCGCAAAGGTCAGTCCTTCCTGCTCCAGCCGCGCCAGAATGAAGTTGTCGATCGGATTACGAAGCAACCCGGCCGACTTCACTGCCGGCAGCGCCGCCTGCAGCGGGGCGACATAGGACCAGTGGCGCGCCGGTTCAGGAGCTTTCGCCACGGTCGATCCATCATCGGGCCAGACCGCCCCTTCATCGATCCACCGCGTCAGCAGGTCGATCTGGGCGGCCGTGAGCGGCTCGCCACCCATCGGCATGCGCGCCTGTCCGCCCTCGCCGAGAATCCGCCGCATGAGCAGACTCTCCCGGCCACGCCCGGGCCGGATCGCCTCGCCGCTGATCCCTCCCTTGAGCGCTGCTGCCTTCACGTCCAGCCGCAACTGCCCGGCCGCCTTCTTCGCCCCGTGGCACTGCTGGCAGGAGGCGACGAGGAGCGGTTCGATCTCCCTCCGAAAATCGACCGGAGCCGATCCACTGGCCGTCAAGGCGCCTCGCTCGAAGCCAAGTGCGCCGAGCAGAATGGTCGCCAATCCGAGCAGCACAAGTTTCAATCTGATATTTCGATTCATGGTCAGGTCTCTAGGCGCGGGTCGAATTTCCATCCTCGGCCAGCTCAACACGCCGCTGCGCTCGCAGGGCCAGATTGGCCAGGTGCGGTCCGGTCACCGCCCGGTGACCAACCTCGACCGGCGCATTCGGCTCCTGCCGCGACCGGATACAGTCGAGGAAGTTGCGCACGTGCGGCTCGGTCGGAATCCCGCCCTTGTACTCGTGCGTCACCGCCGGCGGAATCTCCGGTCGCTTCCAGACCTCGGGGTAGACCCGATAGCCATCGTCATCGATGACCATCGTCGCCTTCTTCCCTTGAATAAAGATCTTCCAGCTGTCCTCGAACGAATTGCCGTAACAGAGCGTCCAGGTCGCAATAAAGGTCGGATACTCATAGACGGCGCTGAAGGTGTCCGGGACGTCTCCCCCCTTGTGGACATAGATCGCCCCCTGACAGACCGCCGAAATGGGCGGCTTACCGTCATTGCCGAACCACTGGATCACGTCCATGAGGTGCGTTCCCTGATCGGTGACGTGCCCGCCATTGTAGTCGCGGAAATTGCGCCAGTGGAAGAAACGCCGCTCGTCGAGCGCGACCCGCGTCTTCGCCGGTCCCTGAAAACGCTCCCAGTCGAGCTTTCCCGCCAGCGCAAGCTTCTGCGGCATCGGCTTCCGATTCCAGAACCACTGCGCCCGCGCCATGACGATCTCCCCCAGGATTCCCTCGTCGATCAGCTTCTTTGCTCCACGCACCGCCTCCGAACTGCGCCGCTGCATCCCGACCTGCACGATCTGCTTCGTCGCCCGGACTCCCTTGACCATCTTCGCGCCCTGCTCGATCGAGTAGGAGAAGGGCTTCTCGGTGTAGACGTCCTTTCCAGCCGCGACGGCGTCGAGCAGCACATCCGCGTGCCAGTGGTCCGGCGTCGCGTTGAGAATCCCGACCACATTCTTGTTCTCGAGCAGCTTGCGGTAGTCCATGGTCGTCGCCGCCCCACTGCGCGACAGTTTGAGCGCGGCGTCGATATGCGGCTCATAGACATCACTGACGGCAATGAACTCACAATCGTTGGCAAATTTGTTGAATGATCCCATCACACTCCGGCCACGTCCGCCCGATCCAATGATCCCCATCTGGATCCGGTCGTTCGCGCCGAGAATCCGCGTGTATGAATGTGCCGAGATGAGACCTGCCCCGGCGACACTCGCGCCGGCGCTGCCAATGAAACGCCTCCGACCTGGATTTTCTGACATTGCGGTCCTCCGGTTTGTAGGTTTCAGGATTTGTGGAGTATGCACGGAGACTCATCTCCGCTGCGCGGCAGGATAAGAAATAGTCGGCTAAAAGGCAATGGCTGCC